>CAZLIJ010000080.1:0-5980 GCA_964559305.1 uncultured Oscillospiraceae bacterium
CTCTTTGCCCTCTGAGCGCACAAGGCCCTTGTCCTTAGCCGCGGTCATGCTGCCGCAGGACTTGAGATCGTCAAAGGCCACTATTTCCGCACGGATGAAGCCCCGCTCGAAATCGGAATGTATTTTGCCCGCGGCCTGAGGGGCCTTGGTGCCTTTTTTTATTGTCCAGGCCCGGCACTCGTCCGCCCCGCAGGTCAAAAACGAGATAAGCCCCAAAAGGGTGTAGGAGCATTTTATCATGCGCTCAAGGCCGGATTCTTCCATCCCCAGCTCCTCAAGAAACATCTGCCGCTCGTCAGGCTCAAGACCCATAAGCTCCGCTTCGGTGCGGGCGCAGATGGGCAGCACCTGAGCGTTCTCCCCGGCGGCGATATCAAGAACGGTTTTGTAATAGGCGTTATTCTCGCAGTCGGCAACGCTCTGCTCGTCCATATTGGCAGCGAAAATTATGGGCTTCATGGTCAGAAGCTCGCTGGAGCGCAGCAGCTCCATGTCCTCGTCGCCGCACTCATAGCTGCGGGCGGAGCGGCCGGAATCCAGATGCTCCAGCAGACCTTTGAATATCTCCGCCTCATGAAGAACCTTTTTGTCGCCGCCCTTACCGGCCTTCTGGGCCTTGTCTATGCGCCGGGCCACCAGCTCCATATCGGCCATGACAAGCTCGGTGTCCACGGTTTCAATGTCGCGCCTGGGGTCGGTGGAGCCGTCCACATGGATGACGTTTTCATCGTCAAAGCAGCGCACCACATGGACTATGGCGTCGGTGGCGCGGATATTGTCCAGAAACTTGTTGCCCAGCCCCTCGCCCTTGGAAGCGCCCTTTACAAGGCCGGCGATGTCAACGAATTCGATGACAGCGTTGGTCTTTTTCTTGGGCTTGTACATATCCGCCAGAAAATCCAGCCGCTCATCCGGCACTGTCACCACGCCCACGTTGGGCTCGATGGTGCAGAAGGGATAGTTGGCGGCCTCGGCTCCGGCGTTGGTGATGGCGTTGAACAGGGTGGATTTGCCCACGTTTGGCAGGCCTACGATACCTAATTTCATCTCTCTACCTCTTGTAACAGTGTTTTGGGCAGCCATAAAGACTGCCCTAAACAATTATTCTTTTTTGTCGTCGTCGGGAGGCGTTTCGCTTTGGTCGTCCTCCGGCGCGCTCTCCGGCGTTTCCGCCGTTTCCGCTTCGCTCTGGGTCTCATCCTCCGGCGGCGGCTCGATGGTCATGGAAATATGCCTTGCCGGTCGCTCTATGGTGTCGTCGTGAGCGGCGGGCAGGGGCTTGGGCGGCATGAATGTGCCGTGTTCAAAGTAGTAATTGAACTCGTCGCCCTCCATGGTCTCGTTTTCAAGCAGGTATTCCGCGATGGCCACCAGCTGCTCCCGGTGCTCGGTGAGTATGCGCTCGCACTCCCGGGTGGCGTCGTCGAAGATGCGCTTGACTTCCTCGTCGATAATAGCGGCTGTCTCCTCGGAATAGCTCTTGGTGGTGCCGAAATCCCGGCCGATGAAAATGGAGTGATCGGCGGAGTCGTACAGTATGGGGCCCAGCCGGTCGGACATACCGTAGCGCATGACCATGTCCCGGGCAAGGTTGCTGGCCTGCTGAATGTCTCCCGAAGCGCCGGTGGAGATGTCGTCCAAAAAGAGTTTTTCAGCCACACGTCCGCCCAGAGACATGACGATATTTTCAAAAAGCTCGCTTTTTGAGTTGAAGTTTTCCAGATCCTCCTTGGGCCGGAACAGGGTAAAGCCGCCGGCCTGCCCCCGGGGGATGATGGTTATATAGTGTACAGGGTCGGTGTGGAGCAAAAATCTGCCCACAACGGCGTGGCCGGATTCGTGGTAAGCCGTGAGCTTGCGCGCCCGGTCGGACATTTTTTTGCTCTTTTTCTCCGGGCCCATGGAGACCTTCAAAATGGCCTCGTCGATATCCGCCTGCACGATGAAGCGATGGCCCCGGCGCACAGCCAGAATGGCCGCTTCGTTGAGAAGGTTTTCAAGATCCGCGCCGGAGAAGCCCGGCGTGCCCTTGGCTATGCTGTTCAGATCCACATCGTCGCCCAGCGGCTTGCCCCGGGCGTGAACCTTCAATATGGCCTCTCTGCCCCGGATATCCGGCATACCCACATACACCTGCCGGTCAAAACGGCCGGGGCGCAGCAGGGCGTTATCCAGAATATCTGCCCGGTTTGTGGCCGCGATGACAATGACGCCTTCGTTGTTGCCGAAGCCGTCCATCTCCACAAGGAGCTGGTTAAGAGTCTGCTCGCGCTCGTCATGGCCGCCGCCCAGACCAGAGCCTCTCTGCCGGCCCACGGCGTCGATCTCGTCTATGAATATGATGGCGGGAGCCACTTTTTTGGCCTGTTCAAAAAGGTCGCGGACACGGGACGCGCCCACGCCCACATACAGCTCCACAAAATCGGAGCCGGAAATGGACAGAAACTGCACGCCCGCCTCGCCGGCCACGGCCTTGGCGATAAGGGTCTTGCCGGTGCCCGGAGGGCCTACCAGCAGCACGCCCTTTGGTATGCGGGCGCCCATGGCGGTGTAGGAGCGGGGATTTTTCAAAAATTCCACGATCTCCTGCAGCTCTTCCTTTTCCTCCTCGCAGCCGGCTACGTCGGCGAAGGTCTTTTTGTCCTTCTCCTCGCTGCCAAGCTTTGTGCGGGCCTTGGAAAACTTGGCCACGCCGCCGCCGGCTCCGCCGGCCTTGTTCATCATCACATACCACAGCACCATGAACACTGCCATGATGAGCAGGTACGGCAGGAAGCTGAGCCACCACGGAGCCGTCCAGCCCTGCTGATAGTCGTAGGAGGAGATAACCCCTCTGGCGTACTGATCCTGCACCATGGAATTGAAGTCCTGATAGAACACGGCAAAGCTGTAAAGCTTATAGGTGACGGTCTGGGCCTTTGTATCGGTGCCGGTGGAGGTGGCTGAGGCGGAGCCGGTATCGGCCTTCACTCCGTCTTTCAGGGTCAATACAAGATTTTCGCCCTCCACATAGAAGGACTCCACTTTTTCCTGCTTGAAAAGATCATATATTTCCGAATAATCATATGTTTTGGATGCAGGCTGTCTGGTCATCGTCAAAACGGTGGCCAGCAGGATAAGCAGTATCAGAACGTAAAAGCCCACGTCCCGGGCGCGGTTTCTTTGAGGTTTCAACAGATCACATCCTTTTTTTGCCCGGAATCAGGAATACACCTCGGGCTTGAGAATGCCGATAAACGGCAGATTGCGGTATTTTTCGTTATAGTCGAGACCGTAGCCCACCACAAAGGCGTCAGGCACTTCAAAACCGGCGTAGTCGGCTTTCACATCCGCTTTGCGCCGGGCCGGTTTGTCCATAAGAGTGGCAATGCTGATAGAGGCCGGCTGTCTGGCCATTAGATAGTTTTTAAGGTAGCTGAGGGTAATGCCGGAGTCCAGAATGTCCTCCACAAAAATGACGTGCTTGCCCTCAATATTCTGACTGAGGTCCTTGTTTATTTTAACAGCGCCCGTGGACACCGTGCCGCTGCCGTAGGAGGACACCGCCATAAAATCCATTGAGCAGGGTATGGTGACATGGCGCATGAGATCGGCCATGAAAATAAAACAGCCCTTCAGTACGCCGATAAAGACCACGTCCTTATCTTTAAAATCGCGGGAGATGGCGTCCCCCAGCTCCGCGACTCTGGCTTCCAGCTGTTTTTCCGATAAAAGCACGCTTTGGATATCGTCAAGCATTATCTGTATCTCCGTCTTTCTGCATAATGACCCTGAGAACCGTATCTCCGGGCTGGGCGGCACAGCCTTCGGCCACGCCGAAACCGTAGACCGCCAATACGCCTTTATCGTCCCGCAGCACAGGCGTCAGGTCTTTTTGCGCTTTTGTATATCCCTTTTCCGCGAAAAGATCCTTCAGACTTTTGCTGCAGCCCCGTCCCACAAGGCGAATTTTGTCGCCGTCCCGGCGGCAGGTGCAAAATATATTACCACAAATATTCTCATATTTGAAGTAAAAAGTGCTGAACGAACTGTTAATTTCCCCGCAATTTTCAATATAATCCGTCCTTATGGTCATCCCTGCCTCGGGAATGGGCGTGGAACAGTTGAGATTGAGGGGTACGGAGGCAATTTTGACCTCCCGGGCAGCGCCGAAATAAAGTCTGCCCCGTTCCGCTGTCACCCGCATACCCGGAATGTCGGCTGAAGCGGCCTCGGTGCCTTCCATAAGGCTCATTATCGCCGCTATGTGCCGCTTTTCCAGTGGCCGGGCGGACATCCGGCGCAGCACTCTTGACGACACCGGAGCCGGCAGAGCCCTGAGCCCTTTTATGGGCAGCGAATCGTTTTTAAGATTATCCGTTATGAATTTTTCCGCCAGCGAATCCAGATATTCCTCGTCCTCTCTTGCCAGCTGGGAGGCGCGAAAAACATTTTCCGTGAAGGCCGGGTTTATCTCCTCCAGCGCGGGGATGACCTTGTGGCGCACGGAATTGCGCACATAATCGTCGGAAGCGTTGGTGCTGTCCTCCACATGGGGCACCCTGTTTTCGTCAAGGTACTCAAGTATCTGGGCTCTGTCCGCGCCAAGAAGCGGGCGGATTATCCTGCCCCGCACCGGCGGTATGCCGCCCATGCCGCAAAGCCCCGCGCCCCGGGTGAGATTCATCAGCACGGTTTCGGCGTTGTCGCAGGCGTTATGAGCCGTGGCGATGACGCCGCAGTTCAGCTCCGCCGCGGTCTTTTCCAAAAACTCGTATCTCAGTTTTCTGGCGGCTTCCTCGATGCCCATGGAGTTTTTCACCGCGTATTCCCGCACCTTTCCGAAGCCCACAGTGCAGGGTATGCCCTTCTCCCCGCACCAATCCTTCACAAAAGTGCGGTCCCGGGCTGATTCAAGCCCCCGCAGCTGGTGATCAAAGTGCGCTGCAAAGACCTCTATGCCCAGCGCCTCGGCGTTTATCCACAAAAAGTGCAGCAGGCACATGGAATCTGCCCCGCCGGACACGGCGCACAGCACCCGTCCGTTTCCCGGCAGCATATGATATTTTTCGATAAGCTCAGTATTCATCTTCCCGTCTGCTCTCCAAATTCACAAAGCTTGTATATTCGGGCAGCCAGTTGAGCTGGACCGTACCCGTCTGACCCTTGCGGTTTTTCAGTATGATGGCCTCGGCTATATCCGGGTTCTCGCACTCTTTATTATAATACCCGTCTCTGTAAAGACCTATGACCACGTCCGCGTCCTGCTCGATGGAGCCTGATTCACGCAGGTCTGAGAGCATGGGTCGTTTTTCCTGCCGGGATTCGTTGGCGCGGGAGAGCTGGGAAAGGCAGATCACCGGCACGTTCAGCTCCTTGGCCATTATCTTCAGCATACGGCTCATATCGCTGACCACCTGGGTGCGGCTGTCGTTTGTATATCCTCTGGAGCTGCCGGAGGACTGCATCAGCTGCAGATAATCTATCACCACAAGGCCCAGCTCCGGCACCCGGCGGCACTGGGCGTTCATATCCGCCACCGTCAGCGTGGGGTTATCGTCTATCCTTATGTCGGTGCGGCTGATGAGCTGGGCGGCGGCGGCTATGCGCTTCCACTCCTCGGTGTTCAGGTCGCCGGTCAAAAGCTTCTGGGACTGCACCAGTCCCTCCCCGGCCAGCAGCCGGCTGACCAGCTGCTCTCTTGACATTTCAAGGGAAAATACCGCCACGGTCTTGCCGGCGGTCTTGCCCACATGCAAAGCGATGTTCAGGGCGATGGAGGTCTTGCCCATGCCGGGGCGGGCGGCCACGATGATAAGCTCGCCGCTGTTGAGTCCCAGAATGTTCTTGTCAAGATCCGCAAGGCCGGTGGGCAGTCCGGGCAGCTTTTTGTCGCCGGAGGCCATGGCGTTGAGGTTTGCGTAAACGCTCTGCACAACTGTGCCTATGGGCACAAGTCCGCCCACGTTCCGGCCCTGACGCAGCGCGTAGATCATCCGCT
>CAZLIJ010000080.1:5990-6803 GCA_964559305.1 uncultured Oscillospiraceae bacterium
GACCATCTCGTTTATCTTGTCGGCGGTCTCGGTAAGACCCCGCATAAGGGCTTTGTCCCGGACTATGGCGCAGTATTCGCCCACGTTTGCGGCGGTGGGCGTGACGCGCATCAGCTCCGCCACATAGGTCTCGGAATTTTCCTTATATACGCCCCGTACCTTCATCTCGTCGAGCACGGTGACGGGGTCTATGGTGCGGCCATAGGAAAACATGGAAAAGACCGTATCGAATATGTCTCTGTTTTGCTGAATATAAAATTCAGCGCTGTGGATCTTTTCCAGCACGTCGGGTACGCACCTGGCGTCTATAAGCATGGAGCCGATAACGGCCTGCTCCGCCTGGGCTGAATGGGGCGCCTGACGGCCCAGCAGCTCGTCCATTTATCTCACCTCTGTCTCGCCTCGTCAAAGCGCTTTATTTTGCCTCTATCACCATTACGTTTATGGTGCCCGTGACCTCGTAGCCCAGCTTGGCTTTCACCTGAAAAGCCCCGTAGGCCTTGATGGGCTCGGCCTGCACGATCTTGTTCTTTTCTATCTCTATGCCGTGCTGGGCCTTCAGCGAGTCGGATATCTCCTGACTGGTGATGGCTCCGAACAGCTTGCCGCCGGCGCCGGCCTTGGCCTTGACGGTCACGGTTATCTCGCCCAGCTTTTTGGCGTATTCCTCTGCCTGGGCCCGCTCCGCCGCCATTTGTGCCTGCCGGGCCTTTTCCTTGAGCTTAAGTGTGTTTATGTTGTCGGTGGTAGCTTCGGTAGCTATCTTGCGGGGCAGCAGATAATTGCGGGCATAGCCGTCGGAGACCTCCTTCA
>CAZLIJ010000081.1:0-6771 GCA_964559305.1 uncultured Oscillospiraceae bacterium
CAGATTTGCTCTGGTATTTGGGGAAAAACGAATAAATTTTTACTCCGGCAGTGGAAAAGAGCCTGCCCTTTGTGATAAAATCATTTCGGAACGTACTTTGGGCATTCCGGGCGTGTTTACTCTGCCCATAACTGTGGTCAGGGAGAGCTTCGTGCCGTATAAGCTTCAGGAGGAGAGCAGCGCCCCCGAAGCCCAGCTTCAAAAAAAGCTGACGGAGGAGCTTGCCTCAGAGCTTTCGGAGGGCGGCAAGACCATAAGTAAAAGCTTTTCGTCTGCCTGCGGCGACGGCCTTGTATCCGTCACGCTGCGGGCCGAGTGCGTTGAAAATATCGCCAGAATAGTCCCGCTGACCCAGTCGGAGCTGGACGGCATAAACTTTTCAAATCTGCGCCTTAAAGAAGGAAAAACGAATGATAGAACAGACCATTGAAGTTGAAAGAATGGAGCACGTCATCAGCGTGTTCGGCTCCTTTGACCAGAATCTCCGGCTCATCGAGAACGCCCTTGGCGTGAAGGTGCTGGACAGGGACGACAAAATACACATCTGCGGTGAGGCGGAAAACGTCATGCAGGCGGAAAAAGCCATAAACGGCCTTCTCACGCTGGCGGCCAAGGGCGAGAATATCGACGCGCAGAATGTGCGCTATATCCTCAAGCTGGTGGGGGAGGGCAAGGAGACCAAGATAGGCGAGCTTGCCGGGGACGTGGTGTGCATCACCGCCAAGGGCAAGCCCATAAAGCCCAAAACTCTGGGGCAGAAGACCTACTGCGACGCTATCGCCAACAACACCGTCACTCTGGGCATCGGCCCTGCCGGCACGGGCAAGACCTATCTTGCCGTGGCCGCCGACGTGTCCGCTTTCCGTGCGGAGGAGGTCAACCGCATCATTCTGACCCGCCCGGCGGTGGAGGCGGGGGAGCGGCTGGGCTTTCTGCCCGGCGATCTGCAAAGCAAGGTGGACCCCTATCTCCGCCCGCTGTACGACGCGCTTTTCGATATGCTGGGGGTGGACACCTACCAGAAATATCTGGAGCGGGGCAATATAGAGGTGGCGCCGCTGGCCTATATGCGGGGCCGCACTCTGGACGACAGCTTTATTATCCTTGACGAGGCTCAGAACACCTCAAGAGAGCAGATGAAGATGTTTTTGACCAGGCTGGGCTTCGGCTCCAAGGTGGTCATCACCGGCGATATAACCCAGATAGACCTGCCCGCAGACAAGACCTCGGGACTTAAGGTGGCCATGAAGGTGCTGAAAAATATCGACGACATCGCCATCTGCCAGCTCACCGGCGCGGACGTGGTGCGCCATCAGCTGGTGCAGAAGATAGTGGAAGCTTACGAAACCTACGAGAAAAAATCTCCGGCCAAAAAGACCGCCGCGCCGAAGAAGACCGGGAGGAAACCCAGTGAAGCATGATGTATATATTACCCGCCAGGTAAAAAATCTTGGCCACAACAACGCCGCCGCGCTGGTGAAAAAGGCTGTGTCCGCCGCATTGGAGGGGGAAAAAGTAAATTGCGAGTGCTCCTTGAGCGTGCTTTTCACCGACGATGAGGGCATACGGGCCATCAACCGGGAGTTCCGGGCTAAGGACACTCCCACCGACGTGCTCAGCTTCCCCATGAACGAGCTGACGCCCGGCAGCTTTGACCCGCAGGAATGCGAAAAGGACATGGATTCCGGCAAGGTGCTGCTGGGGGATATGGTCATCGACCTTAACCGCTGTCAGGCTCAGGGAGAGGAATTCGGCCACGGCTTTGAAAGGGAGATAGCCTATCTGACAGTGCATTCCGTGCTGCATCTGCTGGGCTACGACCACATGGACGAGGGGCCGCAGAAGGCGCGTATGCGCGCCCGGGAAAAAGAAATAATGGGAGATAAAAATTAATGACAAACGAAAAAACGGCCATGATCACCATCTGCGGCAGACCTAACGTGGGCAAATCCACGCTTACAAACGCCCTGGTGGGGGAGAAGATCGCCATAGTTTCCGATAAGCCCCAGACCACCCGCACCCGCATAACGGCCATAGTGGACAAAGGCGACACCCAGTTCGTGCTGATGGACACGCCGGGCTTTCACAAGCCCCGCACCCGTCTGGGCGACTATATGGTCAATCTTGTGAAGGACAGCGTGGCGGACGTGGACGCGGTGCTGCTGCTGGCGGAGCCCGAGTGCGCCATCGGCCCCCAGGAGCGGGAGCTTATCCGCCGCATCGAGGAGACCAAGGCCCCGGCAGTGCTGGCCATAAACAAGATAGACACCGTGGAAAAATCTGCCCTGCTGGGCGTTATCGCGGAGTATTCAAAGGCCCACGAATTCAGCGCCATCGTGCCCATCTCCGCCAAGACCGGCGAGGGGCTGGACGAGCTTATGGACGAGCTCGCGAAATTTGCCGCTGTGGGCCCCCATCTTTTCCCGGACGATATGATAACCGACCAGCCCGAGCGGCAGATATGCGCCGAGCTTGTGCGCGAAAAGCTTTTGAACTGCCTTGATAAAGAGGTGCCCCACGGCACCGCCGTGGAAATAACGAAATTCCACGAGCGGGAGGACGGCCTTGTGGAGATAGACGCCACCATATACTGCGAAAAGGACAGCCACAAGGGCATAATCATCGGCAAGCACGGCGCCATGCTTAAAAAAATAGGCGAGCAGGCAAGAATGGATATGGAGCAGTTTCTGGACACAAAAGTATTTTTGCAGACCTGGGTAAAGGTCAAGGAAAACTGGCGCGATTCCCAGACGCAGCTGAAAAATTTCGGCTTCAAAAACGAGTAGGACTTAATTACCAGCCATAAATACCACCGGCAAAACCAATACTAAAGCTGTGAGGTGGTTTTTATGACCGACGATACCTTTTGGATGATGTTTGCGGACACCGGCGACCCCATGAGCTGGCTCATGTACCGGGCGGCTGAGAAAAAACCGGACAAGTCCGCTGACGATAGACCGCCGGAGGTAAATTCCGGCGCGTCAGACTGAGGGCGTACATATGTATAAGACAACAAAAGCCCTCGTTCTGCGGGAGGTGCGATATAAGGAAGCGGACAGGATCATCACCGTGCTCACGCCACAGGATGGCCGCATGACGGTGAAGGCCCGGGGCGCGCTGCGAAAAAACAGCGTTACCGCCGCCGCCACCCAGCATCTGTGCTGGTCGGAAATGACGCTTTTCGGCTCCCGGGGCCGCTGGACCGTGAACGAGGCCTCCACGCTGGAGGAATTTTCCGGGCTGCGGGCGGATATTTCCGCGCTGGCGCTGGGCAGCTATTTTGCCGAGTGTCTGGAGGCTTTTTCCGCCGAGGATGTGCCGGACGAAAATATGCTGCAGCTGGGGCTGAACTCCCTTTACGCGCTGTCCCGGGGGCTTTATGAGCAGAAGCTCATAAAGTCGTTTTTTGAACTGCGGCTTATGTGCCTGACGGGCTATGAGCCGGACTTGACGGGCTGCGCCGTGTGCGGTCGGGAGAACCCGGAAAAGCCGGTGTTTTCCGTGGATGACGGCGCACTGTGCTGTCACGGCTGCCGGGCGTCCATGGCGGGCGCCGGGGTGAGTTTGACCCCCGCCGCCCTTTCCGCCATGCGCTATATCTGCTGCGCACCGGCAAAAAAACTTTTTGCCTTTCCCGTCGAGGGGGAGGATCTGAACGCGCTGTACGCCGCCGCGGAAAGCTATATATTGCTGAAAAGCGAGCGGCGCTTCGGAGCGCTGGATTACTGGAAGAAGGTCAGATAATGGGATTGGACGAGCTTAACAATAAATCCACCCGCACGCTGGAGCTGCCGGCGGTGCTGGATATGCTGGCAAAGGAATGCGTAAGCCCCGCGGCAAAGGAAAACGCCGGGGCTCTTTGCCCCGCCGCGGAAAAAGAGGAGGTTCGGCGCCGGCTGGACGAAACAAGCGCCGCAAAGACCATGATGGTGGTGCGGGGCAGCCCGTCTTTTCACGGCGTGAAGGATGTGCGGGCGGCGCTGACAAGAGCGGATCTGGGGGGAGCGCTGAATACCCGGGAGCTTATGGATATCTCCGGCGTGCTCCAGTGCGCCAGACTGGTGCGGGGCTATCTTGCCGACGACACGGTGGGGCGCACCTGCATCGACAGCCTTTTCAACGCTCTCAGGGCAAATAAATTTCTTGAGGACAAGATAAATACCTCTATCGTGGGGGAGGACGAGATAGCCGACGCGGCCTCCACGGAGCTGGCGGATATCCGCCGGAAAATGCGGGCGGCCTCAGCCAGAGCCCGGGAGGCGCTGAACAAGATCATTTCATCCCCCGGCTACGCCAAATCCCTGCAGGAGCCTATTATCACCATGCGCTCCGACAGATATGTGGTGCCGGTGAAGTCCGAGCACAAAAACGACGTGCCCGGCCTTGTGCACGATATCTCCGCCACGGGAGCCACGCTTTTTATCGAGCCAATGGGCGCGGTGAAGGCCAACAACGAGCTTCGGGAGCTCAGCTCCCGGGAAAAGATAGAGATCGACCGTATTCTGGCGGAGCTTTCCGCCGACTGCGCCGAGCACAGGGACGATATATCCTCCGACTTTGAAATGCTAACCCGGCTGGATCTCATCTTTGCCAAGGCCAAGCTTTCCTACAAGCTGGACTGTCAGGCGCCGGAGCTGTCCGACAGGGGCATAATACTGCGCCGGGCCCGGCATCCGCTGCTGCCCAAGGATTCCGCCGTGCCCATAGACGTGGAGCTGGGGGAGGAGTTCGACACGCTTGTCATAACCGGCCCCAACACCGGCGGCAAGACGGTGACGCTGAAAACCATCGGCCTTTTGTGCCTTATGACCCGCTGCGGCCTGCATATTCCGGCGGCGGACGGCAGCCGTATCTGCGTTTTCGATCACATTTTGGCCGACATAGGCGACGAGCAGAGCATAGAACAGAATTTGTCCACCTTTTCCGCCCATATGACAAATATAGTGGGCATACTGAAAGAGTGCGGGGATAAAAGCCTCATCTTATTCGACGAGCTGGGCGCTGGCACCGACCCCACCGAGGGCGCCGCGCTGGCCATAGCGGTCATCGAGCACGCCAGAAAGCTGGGGGCGGTCATCGCCGCCACCACCCACTACGCGGAGCTGAAGGTATACGCCACGGAGCAGAAGGGCGTGCAGAACGCCTCCTGCGAATTCGATGTGGAAACTCTGCGGCCCACCTATCACCTGCTGGTGGGCATCCCCGGCAAATCCAACGCCTTTGCCATCTCCGCCCGTCTGGGCCTTGGAAGCGATATAATCGAGGACGCCAGGACCCGCGTGGGTGTGGAAAATGCCAGCTTTGAAGCCACCATAGAAAAGCTGGAGCAGACAAGGCTGATGCTGGAGCGGGAGCGGGACGAGGTTGCCAAAAAGCTGCGTGAAGCCCAGGAGAGCGCCCAAAAGGCCGCGCTTTTGAAAGCGGAGCTGTCCGTGAGACTGGACAAGGCCGATGAAAAGACCCGCCGGGAGGCTCAGCGGATAATCGACGACGCCCGCCGCACGGCGGAGGACACCTTTGCCGAGCTGGACGATATGCGCAAAAAAATGAACGAGGACGAGGACGCCCAGCGGGAAAACGAAGCCCGCAGCCAGCTTCGCCGCAGATTGAACGAGAAAAGAGACGAGCTGCGGGAGACACCCCAGGAGCCCGCCGAGGACAAGACCTCCGCCCGGCCGGTAAAGCCGGGGGACGTAGTGAAGATAAAGTCCATGGGCGTGAAAGCCACGGTGGTATCCGTATCTCCCGACCGGACGCTGTCCCTCAGAGCGGGCATAATGAACGTGACTGCGGCGGAGGACGAGGTATATCTGCTGGAGGGGGAAAAGCCGGCGGAGCTGAAAAGCATGGCAAAAGGCCGGGCACAGCTGCATACAATGGCAGTGCCGTCGGAGATCGACCTGAGAGGCATGGACAGCATGGAGGCCGTTATGGCCACGGAGCGGTATATAGACTCTGCCGTTATGGGTAAGCTTGAAACGGTGACGGTCATCCACGGCAAGGGCACAGGAGCGCTGAGAAAGGCGGTGCAGGACATGCTCAAAAAAAATAAGAGCGTCAAATCCTTCCGTCTTGGCACCTTTGGCGAAGGCGAAGCCGGCGTTACTATCGTCGAACTGAAATAAAAAAGCACGACAGGGACAAGCAATTCATGTGTAAAACAACAAATAAGACAAAAACGATTGACGGTCTCCTGTTTTTTTGCTAAATTAAGGGTACTTGAGTATAGCTCTATTAATAGAAGGAGTGGCGAGTATGATAACAAAAGAAGTAGTCATCAACAATCAAGTGGGTCTCCATGCGAGGCCAGCGACTTTCTTTATTCAGAAAGCCAACGAGTTCAAAAGCAGCATCTGGATCGAAAAGGACGACCGCCGCGTCAACGCAAAGAGCCTTTTGGGCGTCCTGTCTCTCGGAATTGTCAAGGGCACCTCGATCAATATAATCGCCGACGGCGCCGACGAGGCCGAGGCGATCAAGACCCTTTCTGAGCTCATTGACTCCGACTTCTCAGAATAACTCTGTGATCCCATCCGTTACAGGGGCGTGCGATTTTCGCTACGCCCCTGTTTTTAATAGCTTATGAATGGCGGAAGAAAGAAATGGATAAGAAAAATCAGGCCATAATCGAGATGCTGATATGCGCCACGCTGTGGAGCACAGCCGGCATTCTCATAAAGCTGATACCATGGAACGCCTTCGTTATAACCGGCATTCGCAGCCTTATCGCGGGGCTGACAGTGCTGGTGTATATCCGCATAAAAAAATACC
>CAZLIJ010000082.1:0-415 GCA_964559305.1 uncultured Oscillospiraceae bacterium
GATTTTGCGCATCTCGGTACGCAAAACAGTGTCTTCGTCCACGGTGATGCCCTTGTAGTCCACCAGAACGCCGGAGTTGGCGGCCTTAAGACGCTGGGTAAGAGCCTCGACTATGGCCTGTTTTTCGCTGAGGACTTTTGCGTTAGGCATGTGTGTTTTCACCTCCACACTTATGATTCACGCTCAAAAAGAAACGCCCCCGCATTCTCAAAGAACACGGGAGCGGAAAGCAATCAAAAGAAAAATTGATGCCGTCCTCGGCAGGACTTACGGCCTGATGGCCACCTGCTGTCTTTGGAGCGCCAAGAAAATATATCAGATTACAGTTGATTTGTCAATACTTTTTCACTTTTTTCCCCTGTTTTGGGCCGCCTGAGCCGTGTGCAGAGCCAAAATGTACGGCGTCACCGCGCCC
>CAZLIJ010000082.1:425-6770 GCA_964559305.1 uncultured Oscillospiraceae bacterium
CCCGGCACCGGGGTCAAAGCCGCCGGAATGTCCGCCGCCAGCGGGTCAACATCACCGCAGATGCCGCCGCCCGGGGCGGGATTTATGCCCACGTCGATGACAGTTTGCCCGGGGGACAGGCGGTCCGCGCCGATAAGGCCCGCTTTTCCCGCTGCGGAAACAAGTATGTCCGCGCCCCGGCACAGCGCCTGTGGGTTTTCCGTGGCCCGGCAGCACACCGAAACAACAGCGCCCGCGTCACATAAAAGCTTTGCGATGGGCGCGCCGGTAAGGGCGCCCCTGCCAACCACGGTGACTTTTTTCCCCGTGCAGGAGATGTGGTAATGGGAAATTATTTCCATGACGGCAGCTGCCGTGCAGGGGGCGAAAGCGCCGCCCTCGGCAAAGCTCATGCCGTCCACGTCTTTTTTCGCCCCGATGGCAGAGCCGATAAGTCCGGCGTCGTACTGGCGGGGGCACATGACTATCACCCCGTCCACCGACGGATCAAGGCCGATGCGGTGCACTGAGCGCACCAGAACATCCTGGGGCACATATGCGGGCAATTGTGCTGTCCACACCGTCACGCCGCATTTGGCGCAGGCGCCGCGGATGCCCTTTTCATAGGCCAGATCGTCCGCCTCGCTGCCGGTGCGGACAATGGCCAGCACCGGCGGCTTGGAGAGAGCGGAGCAAATGTCAATCGCCTGGGCTTTGACCGCCTGAGCCGCGGGAGCGCCCCGCAGGAGAGCGGCGCTCAACGAGCCAGACGCTGCTCCACCATTTTGATGGCGGAGTCGATCTTGGGCATATTTTCCCTGAAAACGATCTCAAATTCGCGGGCCACGGTCATGGCGTAGACTTCGTCCTGCAGGCATCTGGCGTTGGCAAGGCAGGTCAGCCGGGCGCCCTCCATGATGGCCTTGCACAGGTGCAGGGCGATACCCGCGTCGCTGAGGGCGCCAATGCAGCCCTTTTCGGCCAGCACGCCCAGATACTCGGCGCATTCGGTCATCTTATACATGACCTCGGTGGGGATGGCGCAGGCAAGGCGCAGAGAGGCCTGATAATGGCTCATGGTCTCGGGGTCGGACTTGTCCATGGGGGCGTACTTTGCCAAGGGCGCGAAGGCCTTTATGTCCTCGTCCACCAGATGCAGCATGTATACACGCAGAGTTTCCAGAGCCTTGGCGCATTTTTCAATGTCGTCGGCATACTGGGCGCAGGAGGCCTTGCCCCGGGAGAGATTCGCGACCATCAGCCCCAGAGCCGAGGCGCAGGATCCGCACAGGGCGATAACGCTGCCGCCGCCGGGCAATCCGTCGGCCGCCGCCACGCAGCGGGAATATTCGGTAAGGGTTTTATCGGCAAATTTTTCAACAGCCATGTTTACACACTCCTTATAAGCTTTTTTCAGATACTTTATTCTACTCTATTTTGCCGCTGTTGGCAATAATTATCGCCGGAGCGGGGGAGCAAAAAAGCGGGAAGCCCCAAAAGGCTTCCCGCGGGGTCTGCCCCATATCAGGGCTTATATTTTGTGATGTCCACGCAGGTGACAACAAACGCTTCCTTATCCCGCCACAAAAGGGGTGACGCGCCGGTGAGCATACGGACTCCGTCCGGCCTGATAAGCTCCACCGCCCCGGAATCACCGCGTTTGGTCAGGGGGCATTTTTCGCAGGGGGAGGAGCGGCCCATATACTGCCGGAAGCACACCCGACCCTCTCCGTTGGAGCCCGTTACCCTTTTGACGGCGGCGCTTTCGTATTTCAGCCTGTGGGTTTTAGCGTCCACCACATAGAAGAAAGCGGACAGGCTGTCCAGCGCGGTTTCGTAGATGTCGGAGTATCCCGCTTCCGCGGAAATCCGGAACTTGGAAAGAAATACGCCCAGCAGCCTTGCCACAATGGTGAGGGTGGCGGCCTGCTCCCGGGTCCAGGACCGGTTTTCGTGGCAGTCGTCAAAGCCGATGTAGCCCCACCGTTCGCCCTTGTCCAGCAGGGTACACTGCAGCATGGAGCGTATCCCCTGGGGTCTGAGTATATCGACCTGGGCTTGCGGCAGCTTTGTGATGTCCGGGCAGAAAAACACGCCGTCCCGGTTGAAGTTGTCGTAATAGCCGGCGATATCGTCGATGTAGGAGAGGTTTTGCAGAGAATCCTTTTGGGGCGTCACGCCGGGAGCGCACCACTCATAGGTGTTGCTGCAGCAGCAGTGATCCGGGGAATCCTCAAAAATGTAAGCCCGGCTGACGTCGTAAAACCCGCCGATGGCGGCCAGGACCCGCTGCATTGCCCGGGCGGTGTCCTGGGCTTTGTAAAGTATGGTCAGGACTCGCTCCACCAGAAGGGCGCTGTACTCCCCGCCGTTGAGCCTGCCGCCCAGACTGGCCTTTATCCGCCGCAGCTGATCGTCCCTGTCTTTTTCGCTCTGTATGTTTTCTATCTGCCCCACGATGCGGCAGACCTTGCCGCTGTCGTCGGCAAGGCTGGCGTAAAAAAGCCTGCTCCAGCACATACCCCGATCCCAGTTGTCGGCCTGATAATCCAGCGTGCCGGTGTGGGGGGAGGCGCAGGCCTCCCGGATCATTTTTTGCAGGGGGGCAGCGCTGTCGGGATGGATGCGCCTGTCATTGGGAATGGAGTTATAGTATTCCGGGATATCCACCTGAACCACGCCCCGGTCTTTAAGATACGACTGGAAGTGCAGCACATCGCCGATGGTGTCGTAGCTGAAAACGCAGGTGCCGGAGCGGGCTGTCAGCAGATAATTGCGCTGCTGATCGGATTCCCGCTCTATCCGCGCGGTCACGTCCTCCACCGCAATCACCGCCCTCAGCGGCCGGCCGGTCTCGTCTGAAACCGTGAAGGAATCATAGCGCTCCCAACAGGAACATCCGTCGGCCAGCGAGCAGCGGATGGATACGCTGCAGCTGCGCACACCGGAATAAATATCTTTATAAAAGGCCAGATAGGCCGCCTGATCGGCGGGCAGTATTCGCCGGGACTTTAAAAAAGCTTCCGGCACGCCCTGGACAACCGGGGCCACGCCGTGCTTGCGGGCATAACCCTCCGGCATGGTCAGGGTCTTGCGGGGGATATCCAGCGAGGCGATGACTTTACCCATCTGGGATATGGCAAGCTCCATTTCCTCCCGGCTGACCCGCAGGGCCTCCTCGATCTTTTTCCTTTTGTTTATGTTTTCAACAGCGACGTAAAAAAGATAACAGTCCCCGTTCACCGCCAGAAGCCGTACCCGGTTGCGGGTCCATATAGAATCACAGCCCGGCTTCAAAGGCAGACTTTCCAGTTCGCATTCGGCCTCGTCCCGGGTGGCGATGGCCTGGCGCAGCATACCGAGGTATATAGCCCGGTTTTTTTCTTCAAAGCGGGCAAGCGTGTCCTGCTGCAGGGGCAGATAATCCTCCCGGGCGGTGCCCAGCTCCTTATAAAACCGGTCATTTGCCCGGAGTATTTCCGCCATTCCGTTTTGGTATTCCAAAATGGCCGCGCCGCCTACAAAGCTGTTGAACAGCAGCGCCGTCTGACGGGAGGGATCCCAGAAAGCGGCGATGCCGGCCAGATCCACACTGTCGTAACGGTGGCTGTCGCTGGCCCGGCAGCCGGTGAGCAGCTTTTCAAAGTCCTCCGCCGGCATGGGCCGGCCAAAGTAGTAGCCCTGCATATAAAAGCAGCCGAGACTTTTGAGGTAATCCGCCTGAGTGCGGGTCTCCACCCCCTCGGCGATGACCGGCAGCTTGAGCCAGTGAGCCATGCGGATGACGGAGGAAAGAATGCTGCCGCCCCGGGCGTCATCCTCGCCGGAGCAAAGAAAGCGGGTGTCCAGCTTGAGCACGTCCACAGGCACGTCCTTTAGCGTGTTCAATGAGGAATAGCCGCTGCCGAAATCGTCCATTTCCACCGAAAAGCCCAGAGCTTTAAGGTCTTTGACTACCGAAATCAGCTGGGGAGGGTTGTCCATATAGGCGCTTTCGGTTATCTCCAGCTTAAAAAGCTCCGGCGGTACGCCGTATTCATCCACGATAGCCTTGATCTTTTCGCAGATGCCGGTGTCGTATATGTCCAGCCGGGAGATGTTGACGGAAACGGGCACAGGCGTGTCCCAGACGTCCATATCCAGCCAGCTGCGCAGATATTCGGCGGTGCGCCGCCAGACATATTCATCAAGCCTGGTTATGAAACCGTTCTTTTCAAAAAGGGGAATGAATTCACCGGGCTGGATAAGACCCCGCTGAGGATGCTTCCAGCGCACCAGAGCCTCCGCTCCGATAATGTAGCCGGTATCGTAGTTGACCTGGGGCTGAAAATAAACGGCAAACTGACCTTCGCTTATGCCCCGCTCCATATCCCGCTCCAGCTGCTCTTCCGCCAGCAGGCCACGCAGCATGTCGTCCTCATAACGGGCCACCTTGTCGTTATAGCTGTTTTTAACGGTGAGCAGGGCCAGCAAAGCCCTGTCGCACATGGTGGAAACGCCCATGGTGGGGTTGGTTATGCGGTACACGCCCGCGCTGCAGGTCAGGCGCATATTCTTAACGTGAGAGGACAAAAAATCCCTTTGCAGCGCGTCTATGCTTTGGGCGTCCAGCCGGGAGGAGGGAAGAATGAAGGCAAAATGATCAGCCTCCAGCCGGCCTGAAACTGTTTTTTCCCCGGCGGGCAGAGACTGGGCGATACTGCGCAGCAGCTCGTCCCCCGCGGCGTAACCAAAGACCTCGTTATATACCTTGAACTTGTCTATATCCATGCGGACAAGGGAAAAATGCGTTTTGGGGTATTTATCCAGCAGCTCCTGGGCGTGGCGGTAAAAGCCGTTCTTATTATAGAGCTTTGTTTTGTCGTCCAGCTCCGAGCGGCGCAGAAGCTCAGTGTAAAGTCTGTTTTCTTCGGCCAGACGGTTGTTGTCCACCCGGGTGAGAATGTTGCGCACCCGGTGGAGCGCCACATGGGGGCTGAAGGGCTTGAGAATAACGTCCGCCGCGCCCAGATCCATTGCCTTTATGATGTCGTCCTCCGCGCTGGCGGCGGTGATGACGACCACGGGTATCCGGGAAAGCTGGGGGTCGTTGACCATCACCTGCAAAACATCGAAGCCGGACATACCGGGCATAATAAGATCCAGCAGCAGCGCGTCGATCTCTCCGGGGCGGGCGCGCATGATGTCCAGCGCCTCGCTGCCGCTTCCGGCCAGCAAAACTCTGCACTCAGACGAAAAAATTTTTTTAAGCAGCAGGCGGTTTGCCAGGGAATCGTCCGCGGCAAGTATGGTTTTATTTATGTCTGGCGTGTCCATGTGCGGAACCTCCACTGTGCATAAATATTAAAGCTCGGCAAGATTGATACATTTTTAGTAATGATATATCAATATTTGACATTTTACAACACATTTATATGTAATCGCTTACAAAAATGTCACACAGAGGCAAAAAAAGCAGAAAAACGCCTCCGCATTAAGCGGAGGCGTTTTCTTTTTGATGTTTGAGAGAGATGTAGGAGAAAGAAAAAGTGTGCTTCGGGTTTCCCTTCAGCGATTATAAAATACTATATCTTTATTACGGCGTTATGAAGGGTTTGCGAACAATCTGTAAATACAGGCCCGAAAAACCGAAAAAACTGCCTGACGGCGGGAATCCGGCGCCGGGTTATATGAACGGCGGACTTTTGAATGCCGGGGCTCCGATGTATCGTTGACAAACCAAATATTAGGAGATACACTTTTTGGTGATCGGGAAAGGCTGAGTTATCAGCAGTTATGCCCGGAGGGGAACCGGGCAGGGGGAAGGAGAACACGAATATGAAAAAAAGCAGGAAGCTTGTGTCCGTGCTGCTGGCGCTGGTGCTGGCCGTGTCCGTTTTTGCGCTGCCGGCGGCCGCCGCGCCGTCCGGGGGAAAATACAATAACACCAGGTATCCCACGGTTTTTGTTCACGGCCTTATGGGCTGGGGCTCTTATGACGACATTAACGATCTGGTGCCTTACTGGGGCATGTCTACCGGCGATCTGCCCGACTACCTCAATTCAAAGGGATATAACTGCTATGCCGCCTCCGTAGGCCCGCTGTCCAGCGCGTGGGACAGAGCCTGTGAGCTTTATGCCCAGCTTACCGGCAGCCGGGTGGATTACGGCGCGGCCCACTCCGCAAAATACGGCCACGCCCGCTACGGTGTGGATTACGGCCCTTATAACCAGCTTATCCCCGGCTATAAATGGAGTGCCGAAAACAAAATTAACCTTGTGGGACACAGCTTCGGCGGGGCCACCTCCCGGCTGCTGCTGAGTCTCCTGTACAAGGGCAGCGCCCAGGAGCGCGCCGCCACCACCGACGGCAGCCTGTCCCCGCTT
>CAZLIJ010000083.1:0-4183 GCA_964559305.1 uncultured Oscillospiraceae bacterium
AAGTATGCTTGGGTTGGCTGGTGCGGAATTATAACCGGCTTCTGCATCCTTTGCTTCTACCTGGTGCTGGGCGGCGTTGTAACACGCTACACACTGGGCTACCTCATCTCCATGTTCGGCGGCGACGGCTTTGCCGGTCAGGCCGCGGCTGACTTCTTCGGCTATTTCCTGTGCAACGGCTTGAGCATGGTCATCTACTTCTTCGTGTTTGCCGTGCTGAACGTTCTCATCGTCAGCGGCGGCATTCAGGGCGGCATCGAAAAATTCAACAAGATCGCAATGCCCGCTCTGTTCTTCATCCTGCTGACAGTACTTATTTATGTGGCCTGCCAGCCCGGCGCCGGCGATGGCTACAAGTTCATGTTCTCCGCAAACTTCGAGCCGCTTAAGACGGACTTCATCGGCGTGCTGAAAACCGCCGCCGGCCAGATGTTCTTCTCCCTGTCCCTTGGCATGGGCTGCATGATCACCTACGGCTCCTACCTGGGCAAGCATGAGAATCTTCAGAAGAACTCTGTCATCGTTGTTATCTGCGATACCTGCATCGCCATTCTGGCCGGCTGCGTTGTGCTTCCCGCCTGCGCCGCTTTCGGTCTGAACTACGGCGGCGGCCCCGGCCTGCTGTTCTCCACCATGCAGGTGGTGTTCGACAAGATGGGCGGCTCCGGCAGCTTTATCGGCGATTTCATGGGCTTCCTGTTCTACTTCCTGGTGTTCCTGGCTGCAATGTCCTCCTCTGTCTCCATCCTTGAGGTCTGCACCGCTTACTCCGTGGATAAGAACATGGAGACCGGCAAGGGCGGCAAGGACGGCGGCCGCAAAAAGGCTACCGCTCTGTTCGCAGTCGCTATCTTCATAGTCGGCCTTCCCGTTGCGCTTGACGCTCTGGGCACCGGCGTTGCCGGCGGCGCTCCCATCAGCTACCCCGCCGAGCTTCTGGGCATAGACTATAAGGAAGCCGATGTTTCCAACGGCTTTGAGGACGGCGTCAAATACTATGTTGCCGGTGAGGAGGCCCACTCCTACACCCAGGTAACAGGCGATGTTGACGGCGCGATAACCGCTCCCGAAGCCGGTGTTACATACTATGTGAACATCGTCAAGGGCTGGAACGACTGCTGGCTGGACTTCTTCGACATGATTTCCGAAGGCATTCTGATGCCTCTGGGCGCGCTGATGATGTCGCTGCTCATCGGCTGGAAGTGGAAGACCGACCTTGTTATGGAGGAGTGCATGGAATCCGGGCACAAGCCCTGGGGCCGCGGCTTTTTCGATATCTGCTTCAAGTTCATCACGCCTATCGGTATGCTGATAGTTCTCTACGGTCAGATAACCAGTTTCTTCGGCTGATAGCCGCAATTAAAAATGCAAAACTCCCGTCCGCTATGCGGACGGGAGTTTTTTGTATATGGCTCAACAAAAATATTCGATAAATATGCAGTTATTTATCATAGCCCCGGGGATTTTTCTTCTGCCAGTTCCAGGCGTCCCGGCACATATCTTCAAGACCGTTTTTTGCGCGCCAGCCCAGTATTTCAGCGGATTTGTCAGGACTGGCGTAGCACACAGGCAGATCGCCGGGGCGGCGGGGCGATAGCTTATACGGCAGCTCCACACCGTTGACCCGCCGGAAGGTGTTCACAAGCTCCAGCACACTGTAACCCACGCCGGTGCCCAGATTGAAAACGCTCTCGCCCTTGTGGAACATCATGTAGTTGATGGCGTCCACATGACCGCGGGCAAGATCGGTAACATGGATGTAATCCCGCACGCCGGTGCCGTCCGGTGTGGGATAATCGCTGCCGAAGATACGCAGAAACGGCAGTGTGCCCGCGGCAACCTGACATATATAAGGCATGAGATTGTTGGGAACTCCCCTGGGATCCTCGCCAATAAGGCCGGAGGGATGGGCGCCCACGGGGTTAAAATAGCGCAGCAGCAGCACCGACCAGTCCGGGTCGGCGAAAGCCGTGTCGCGCATGATCTGCTCGGACATATATTTAGTCCAGCCGTAGGGATTTGTACAGCTCCCCGTGACGGAGCTTTCGCCAAGGGGCATATTGTTTTGGCCGGAATAGACCGTGGCGGAGGAGGAAAAAATAAGGTTTTTCACTCCGTGATCGCTCATGGCCTGACACAGCCTCACAGTGGAAATAAGGTTGTTGTCGTAGTATTCCAGCGGCATACTCACGCTCTCACCCACGGCCTTCAGCCCGGCAAAGTGTATGGCGCAGCCGATGTCGTGAGAGGAAAAAATCTCGTCCAGCGCCTTGCGGTCACGCACGTCCGCCCGGTAGAAGGAAAGCTTTTTCCCGGTGATCTCCTCCACCCGCGCAAGGGCTGTTTCACTGCTGTTTACAAGGTTATCAATCACGGCCACGTCGTAGCCGTTGTTCAGCAGCTCCACGCAGGTGTGGCTGCCTATATATCCGGCACCGCCGGTCACAAGCACTGTCATATTTCGCTCCATTTCCCAGCGGCTCATTCCCACAGAAGTCTGGGGTATATGCCGCGCTCCTTCATACCGGCCACGGCGTTTTGAACCGAGGCCAGATCCTCCTTGTAGGTTACGCCGTACCAGGTCTCATGGCAGGGCAGCACGCTCACCGTGCACTTGCCGGCTGCCAGCTGACTGTTGGCCACCGATGGCAGAAAATACTCGCATTTAAGAGGATTGGATTTTAGATTTTCCTTAAGAAAAGCGGGGAATCCACTCTCCAGCGCATCCATAATGCCCCGGCCAAAGCCCCATAGATTCATGCTGACCACGCTGTCTCCTGAGATGGGGACATAGGTCTTGCCACCATCCTCTGTAAAAGCGGCGTCGCCGCCGCGCTTTTCAATGTGGGTGCGCTCGGTGACGCCGGTGAGGAAGCCGCCGTCCACACTGCATATACCTCTTGATACATAGCCGTTTTCCGTCACCGTGTTGCGCAGAAAATAGCCCACCATGGCGTGCTGATTTTCGGGCCTGTCCTCCTTGAGAAAATCGTACACTGCCGAGTACGCGGTGGGGCCGTAATAATCATCGGAGTTTATCACCGCAAAGGGCCCGCTGATAAGCTTGCTGCAGCACAGTATGGCGTGGGCGGTGCCCCAGGGCTTAACACGGCCCTCCGGCACTGAATATCCCTCCGGCAGCTTGTCAAGCTGCTGATAGACATAGTCCACGTCGAAATATTTTTCCATTCTGCGGCCCACCGAAGCCTTGAAATCGGCCTCGATCTCCCGTTTTATAATGAATATTATTCGCTCAAATCCGGCGCGGCGGGCGTCGAAAAGGGAAAAATCAATTATGGAGTGACCGTCCCGGTCCACACTCTGGATCTGTTTGAGCCCGCCAAAGCGGCTGCCTGTGCCGGCGGCCATAATAACAAGAGTGGGTTTTTGCATTGTAAGCCTTCCTTGTGATATAAGATTGATGTAATACACTGGTATTATATCAGAATACAGCCGGATTGCAACGGGCTTCAAATACTTGCAAAAGCTGCGCTTTTTCTGCTCTTTACATTATTATTGAATTGTATATAGAATACATATATGATATAATATATTACTGCCTTTTCAGATAAAGTGACTCTATATCAATTTGAAAAAGGGTGATGACATGAGCGGAAACGAGGACAGGACCGCGGCGCGTCGAGCTGAGCTTTACAGAGGGGATGTAAGTCTGGCTGCGGCGGCCAGGCGCATATTTGACTATCAGGTCTATGTTGACCTTGAAAGCCTTCGCTGCAGCGTATATACATATCCCGACAAGGGCGTGACTTCCGGCGATTACAGCGAAGCACTGCGCAGCTACGTTGAGGACAAGGTCTTTCCGGAGGACGGGGAAAACGTCCTTGAGGCGCTGTCGGTCTGCGCGCTTTTGTCGTCAAAGGAATCGTCCTTCACCGTGAAATACAGGGTGAAGGCCGGCGAGGGCTGGTCGTGGACGGAAAGCGCGGTGCTTGTCAGCGGCGCGGCCGGCATGAGATATGCCAGTATCCTGGGCCGCAGCGTGGATGAATATGAACGCCCGCTGAGAGACGCCATCGAATCCGGCAACAAGGCCGCCGAGCAGGCTCGCCGGGAGGCCGAGGTGGAGCGCCGGGCAAACCACTCAAAATCACTGTTTCTGGCCAACGTCAGCCATGAGATCCGCACGCCGCTCAACGCCATTTTAGGGTATACAGAGCTGCTG
>CAZLIJ010000083.1:4193-6760 GCA_964559305.1 uncultured Oscillospiraceae bacterium
GTGCGCAGAATATCCGACGCTGGCAAGACCCTGCTGGAGATAGTAAACAACATTCTTGATCTTTCCAAGGTGGAGAGCGGTCAGTTCACCATCAGGGACGATCTTTACGAAACCAGAAGGCTGATAGACGAGCTGTCCGGCTCGGTCATAACCAGACTTAAAAATAAACCCGTCAACTTTTCCGCGGAATGTGCCGACGATATGCCGGACTATATGTACGGCGACGCCGTGCTTGTTAAGCAGATACTGATGAATCTTTTGTCCAACGCCGCCAAATATACCAACAGCGGCTTTATAACCATGCGCATGAGCTACGCGGACGGCGCTTTGAAGGCTGAGGTTCAGGATACCGGCATGGGCATCAGACCGGAGGATCAGGACAAGATATTCCAGAAATTTGAGCGCCTTGAAACCAATATCGACCACTCGATAGAGGGCACGGGCCTTGGTCTGCCGCTGACAAAGGAACTGCTGGAGCAGATGGGCGGCAGCATAAGTATGCACAGCGTTCTGGGCTCAGGCAGCACTTTTTCAGTGTCAATACCCCAGGGGCTGGCCCCCGGCCCGGCAGCCAAAGACCAGGTTGGTACGGACATTTCCGCCCCGGGCGTTTCGGTGCTGCTGGTGGACGACAACAGCGTCAACCTCACCGTTGCCCAGCGGCTGCTGGAGCGCTTCGATCTCACTGTGGACTGCGCTTCCGGCGGGGAGGAGAGCCTGGATCTGCTGAAAGACAAAAAATACGACTGCGTGCTTATGGACCATATGATGCCGGGTATCGACGGTGTGGAGGCGCTGAAAAGACTGCGGCAGATACCGGGACAGGAAAAAGCCCTTGTCATTGCCCTGACAGCCAACGCCATGAAGGGCATGAGGGAGTTTTTCCTTTCCAGCGGCTTTGATGATTATATGCCCAAGCCCATAAGTCTGGAATCAATTGCCGCCATGCTGCGCAAGTGGCTGCCGGCGGAGCGCATCGCGGAGCGCCAGCCGGAGAAAAAGCCGGATGAGGCCATGCCGGAGGCACTGAGCAGGTGCAAAGATATCGACGTGGAAGCCGCCATGTCCTATTCCTCCAGCTACGGGGATCTGCTGTCGATAATCAACGACTTTGCCGGGCTTATAGATCTCAAATCAAACCAGATAGAGTGCTACGCCGCCGAAGGTGACGCGGCGGATTACACCGTGGAGGTTCACGCGCTGAAAAGCTCCTCCCGCCTTATCGGAGCGCTGGAGCTTTCAAGACAGGCCGAGCACCTTGAGATGAGCGGGCGCAGTGGGGATAAGGAAGAAATAAATAAGCTCACGCCAAAGCTGATGAAGCTTTACAGAAGCTATAAAAAGAAGCTCAGCCCAGCGGTGGAAGCGGCTGCCGCCGCGAAAAACGCCAAGGCCAGAGTTGTGATAAGCGCCGGGGAATTGAAGGATGAGCTGAAAAAACTCCGCAGTATGCTCAAGGACTTCGATCTGGACGGAGCGGAGGCCTGGGCCGAAAACGCCGCGCAGTACGAGGTGGACAAGCAGGTGGCGGAAAAGCTGCGGGGCATACGCACGGATGTGCAGATGATAGACTATCTTGGCGCCATCGGCCATGTGGACGAGCTGCTGGAGACTTTGTAATAACTCAGCTTCAACAATTATTACGACAGGATGTATGACCGTGAAGCATACCGTTGAAAAAACTGAAAAGTCCGGGCCGAAAAAGCTGAAAAACCCTGAGCTTATCGCCTTTTGCTCCGAGATGAGCCTTTATCTGAGAGCCGGGAATCCGGTGCCGGAGTGTTTTTATATTTTTTTGAAGCAGGAAAAGCACTATATGCCGAAGGCGTCGGTGGTTGAGCTTTATTCCGAGACCGAGATGGGTACCTCACTGTACGAGGCCATGGGTCTTACGGGTATATTTCCCGACCACCTTCTGGCCATGGTGAACGCCGGTGAGCGCACCGGCCATTTGGAGGAGGTATTCAAAAACCTGTCGGAGTATTACGACAGGCTTGACCGCACCCAGAGGAGCCTGCAAAGCGCCGTCCTGTACCCCGCCATACTGCTGGCGGTCACTATTGTGGTGGTGCTGGTCATCATGCCGGAGGTGCTGCCCATATATGGCCAGGCCTTTTCCCAGCTGGGGGGAACCATGCCCGCGTTCACATTTGCGCTTTTGAATATCACCCAGGCCGTGGGCAGCGCCCGCTGGTACATACTGGGCGTGCTGGGGGCCATTATCGCCGCCGGCGGTCTTATAGCGCTGATACGTCCGTGGCGGGAAGCGTTTCTGGAACGGTTCCGCCGCCGTTTTTACCGCAGAAAGACCGGCCGCAAGCTAAATTCCGCATTCTTTGTGTCTTTGCTGTCGCTGGGCGTGTCCGGCGGACTGGATATAGACGATACCATGAAAATGATAGAGGACAGCTTTTCCTCCCGCTTCGGCCCCAACGCCGTGACGGGCTGCCGGCAGGATATTGCCGGCGGCATGGGCTTTGCCAAGGCCGTGGAAAAGGCGGGGCTTTTATCGCCGGTGGATTCCTCCGTGCTGGAAACGGGCATCGTGTCGGGCAACCTTGATACGG
>CAZLIJ010000084.1:0-6745 GCA_964559305.1 uncultured Oscillospiraceae bacterium
AAACATACCGATGACGCTGTACATGGCTGCCTGCCAGTCGTTGAAGATGATGGCGAAGGCAACGATGATCACCGCGTCAAGAACAAGGACAATGGTGCCGAAGTTGATGTAGGGGTAGCGCTTGCGCACCAGCTTTGCCACGATATCCGAACCGCCGGTGGTGGCGCCCTCCCAGTATATCATTCCAAGGCCCAGGCCCTTCAAAACGCCGCCGATGATGGACGCCAGCAGGGGCTCGGTGGTGGCGACGATGTTCGGTATGGCCAGCAAATCCACAAATATGGACGACAGCAGCATTCCCACCAGCGAATCCACAATGAAGCGCAGGCCGAATTTTTTCCACGCCAGCACGAACAGCGGTATGTTCAGCACAATTGTCAGCACACCGACCGGCAGGCGTGACAGCTTGTTGATGATCATGGCAACGCCGGTCACGCCCCCGGAGATGATATTGTTGGGATACATGAATAGCCGGAAGCCGACAGCGAATATAAGCGCGCCAAGTACAATCACACAGTATTTAAGAATATGTTCCCCGATTTTGCTTTTCTTCATATGACGACGCTCCTTACGTCAAACACCCCGCACAATACTGTCAGTCCATCAGTGAGAGCTGCTCCTCGCCTCTGTCCTCGTCCTTCACAAGGGCGCCGGCGGCCGGGATGCTGCGCATCCGGTAGCGTGATACGTTTTTGATGGCCGTGGCTGAAAGAGGCATGGCTTTTGTGAGCTTATGGCGGTTTTTGACGGTCATGCAGTTCACACCCTGGGTGCTGCGGCTGGTCTTGGGCTGCATAAGGGAGGTGTTGAAAACCATCGCCCGCCCGTCGTCGGAAAACACCGCCATATCCGTTTCCTGATCTATCACTATAACGCTTGCCAGCGGTGACTTGTCGGAATACGCGTTGACAAGCTTTTTGCGGTTGGTCTTGGTCTCATACGCGTCCAGCCCGAAGCGGGCGCACTTGCCGTTTTCAAAGAACAGCAGCAGCTGTCCTGTGTATTTGCCCGGATCAAGGACCGTGAGCACCCGCTCCCCGTCGTCCATCTCCAGCGCGGTGGGCATATAGGTGCCCAGCGACGAGGCCTTGGCGTCGTCAAAATCCGCCGCCCGGGCCTTATATACCTGCTGGCGGTCGGTGAACACCAGAAGCTCGCAGCGGTTGGAGCCTTCAAAGGATATGAGAAGCCCGTCGCCCTCCTTGTACTTCTGCTCGCCGGACATCCGCAGGGACTGGTCGGTTATCTTTTTGAAATAGCCCTCTCTGGAGACGAACATGGTGACGTGGTAGTCCTCCGCCGTGTCCTCCTCGGTGAATTCTTCTATCTCGTGGGAATATATAAGTCCTGTTCTGCGGGGCGTGGGGTATTTTTTGATTATATCCTTCAGCTCGGAAATAATTATGCCCTTTATCCGCCGCCGTGAGCCAACGATGTCCTCCAGATCGGCTATCTCTTTTTCAAGAGCCTCGGTCTCCGACACCCGTTTCATAATATATTCCCGGTTTATGTTGCGCAGTTTTATTTCCGCAACAAATTCGGCCTGTATCTCGTCGATGCCGAAGCCGGTCATCAGGTTGGGCACAACTTCGCTTTCAAGCTCAGTATTGCGGATTATGGCGATGGCCTTGTCTATGTCCAGCAGGATCTTTTCAAGGCCCTTGAGCAGATGCAGCTTGTCCTTTTTGCGGCCCAGATCGAAATAAGCCCGCCGGCGCACGCAGTCGGTGCGCCAGGCGCACCACTCCCCTATTATCTCGCCCACGCCCATTACCCGCGGGTTGCCCGCGATAAGTATGTTGAAATTGCAGGGGAAGGAATCCATCAGCGGGGTCATTTTGAAAAGCTTCTGCATCAGCTTGTCCGGGTCGGCGCCCCGCTTAAGGTCTATGGCCAGCTTAAGGCCGCCAAGATCGGTCTCGTCCCGCATATCGTTTATTTCCCGCACCTTGCCGGACTTTATCAGCTCCGCCACCTTGTCCATTATGGCCTCGGTGGTGGTGGTGTAGGGGATTTCAAATATTTCTATTATGTTTTCGCTTTTTACATATCTCCATCTGGCCCTGACGCGAAAACCGCCGCGGCCTGTTGAGTATATGCGCTCCATCTCCGCCCGGTCGTATATTATCTCGCCGCCGGAGGGAAAGTCCGGCGCGGGCAGGGTGGAAAGAATATCGTGCTCGGGATCCTGAAGATACTCAATGGTGGTCTGGCACACCTCGTCCAGATTGAAGCCGCATATCTGGCTGGCCATGCCCACGGCTATGCCCAGATTGGCGGACACCAGCACGTTGGGAAAGGTGGTGGGCAGCAGGGCCGGCTCTTTCACGCTGCCGTCGTAGTTGTCGGCAAATTCCACGGTGTCCCGGTCTATATCCTTGAATATCTCGGCGCATATTGGCGCTAGCTTTGCTTCGGTGTATCGGGGCGCGGCATAGGACATATCCCGGGAATACATCTTGCCGAAGTTGCCCTTTGAATCCACGAAGGGGGTCAAAAGCGCCTCGTAGCCCTTTGAAAGCCGCACCATGGTTTCATAAATGGCGGCGTCGCCGTGGGGATTGAGCTTCATGGTCTGACCTACGATGTTGGCGGATTTTGTCCGCGCTCCGGTCAGCAGACCCATTTTATACATGGTATAAAGGAGCTTTCTGTGGGAGGGCTTGAAGCCGTCTATCTCCGGTATGGCACGGGAAACGATGACCGACATGGCGTAGGGCATGTAGTTTGTTTCCAGAGTTTCGGTTATGGGCTGCTCCAGCGTCTCGGCCTTAAGACCCATAACGTCGGGATTGTCGTACCTTTTTATTTCGTTTTCAGGGTTCTTTTTTCTTGGCATATTCTAAATACCGTTCACTTTCTAAAGGTGGAGCGCACTTTTTTTCTGCTGCCCTTTTTGCCGGTCTCAAGATTGCGGCGGCAGTTGGGGCAGTACACCACGCTGGAAGCGCCCCGGAATATGCGCTTGCCGCAGTAGGGGCATTTGCAGAAAACCATAACGATGATAAAGGCGCTCACCAGCAGCAGCAGAGCTCCCAGCGTGACCAGCATTTTGATTCCCGACAGCTCCTTGTCTATTATCAGTCCCAGCACGCAAAGCACTGCCGAGCCGATTATCAGCCCTCTGGCAAGCGTACTGGCTTTGTCAAATCTCATATCGGTCTTTTCCTTTCACGAAATATCCGCCATATCAAGATACCGGCCGCCCTCGTTTGCAATATGCTCCTTGCGGCCGTCCAGATTGTCCCCCAGCAGAAGATCGAAAACCTCCGACATCTTCACGGCGTCCTCCGGCATAACTCTTATAAGGCGGCGGGTCTGGGGATTCATGGTAGTCATCCACATCATGTCCGGGTCGTTTTCGCCCAGACCCTTGGAGCGGTTGATGGTGCATTTCGCCCCGTTGAAGCTCTCTACTATTTCCGCTTTTTCCCTGTCTGTATAGGCAAACCAGGTCTTGCCCCTGCACTCGATCTCATAAAGGGGGGATTCGGCTATATATACATAGCCCTCCCGTATAAGTGTGGGCACCAGACGGTACAGCATGGTCAAAATAAGGGTGCGTATCTGATATCCGTCCACATCGGCGTCGGTACATATGACCACTTTGTTCCACCGAAGATTATTAAGGTCGAAGTCCGCCAGATCCTTGCTGTGCTTGTCCCTGACCTCCACGCCGCAGCCCAGCACCTTCATAAGATCGGTTATGACGTCGCTTTTGAATATGCGCACAAAATCCGCCTTAAGGCAGTTCAAAATTTTGCCTCTCACAGGCATCAGGCCCTGAAATTCCGCGTTTCTGGACTGCTTGCAGGCGCCCAGAGCGGAGTCGCCCTCCACGATGTATATTTCCCGCACCTCCGGGTCCCGGCTGCGGCAGTCCACGAACTTCTGCACCCGGTTTGCGATGTCGATGGAGCCGGTGAGTTTTTTCTTCATGCCCAGTCTTGCTTTTTCCGCCGTTTCGCGGGAGCGCTTGTTTATAAGCACCTGCTCGGCTATGCGGTCGGCCTCGGGCTTGTTTTCTATGAAATATATCTCCAGACGGGTCTTGAAAAAGTCCGTCATGGCCTCCTGAATGAATTTGTTGGTGATGGCCTTTTTGGTCTGATTTTCGTAGGAGGTCTGGGTGGAAAAGCAGTTCGTCACCAGCACAAGGCAGTCCTGTACGTCCTGAAAGGTTATCTTGGACTCGTTCTTCCGGTATTTGCCCTGCTTTTTTATATAAGCGTCAATGGCGTAAACAAAGCCGGTGCGGGTGGCCTTTTCCGGGCTGCCGCCGTGCTCCAGCCAGGAGGAGTTGTGGTAATATTCAATATCGGTGACTTTGTTGGAAAAGCAGAAGGCCGCGGAGATCTTGACCTTGTACTCCGGCTTGTCCGCCCTGTCCCGGCCCCTGCGCTCGCATTCGATGAATTCCGGCGCCGTCAGCGCGCCCTCCCCCGCTATCTCCTGAACATAGTCGAGGATGCCGTGCTCATAGCGGAAGTCCTTTGTTTCGAATTTTCCTCCCGTCTGATTGCGGAAGCGGAAGGTAACGCCGGCGTTCACAACGGCCTGCCGGCGCAGGATGTCCTCATAATACTCAGCGGGGATGTCTATGTCGGTGAAAACGTCCATATCCGGCTTCCAGCGGATGGTGGTGCCGGTCTTTTTCCTGTCGGCGGGGCTTATTTCAAGCTCCTGACCTTTTTTGCCGCAGACCTTGCCTTTTTTAAAGTGCAGCTGGTACTTATTCCCGTCCCGCCACACGGCCACGTCCATATACTCCGACGCGTACTGGGTGGCGCAGGAGCCCAGTCCGTTCAGGCCCAGAGAGTATTCGTAGTTTTCGCCCTCGTTGTTGCGGTATTTGCCCCCGGCGTAAAGCTCGCAGAAGACCAGTTCCCAGTTGAAGCGTTTTTCGTTGGGGTTCCAGTCCAGGGGGCAGCCCCGGCCAAAGTCCTCGCATTCAATGGACTTGTCCTCATATCGGGTAAGTGTTATAATATCGCCGTGACCCTCCCGGGCCTCGTCGATGGAGTTGGAGAGTATTTCAAACACGGCGTGTTCGCAGCCGTCCAGCCCGTCGGAGCCGAATATGACTCCCGGTCTTTTGCGTACGCGATCCGCGCCTTTAAGTTGTGATATGCTGTCGTTGCCGTATTCGGGGCTTGCCTTAGTCATGTTTTGTTCCTCGCAGAATACAATATGTTGTATAGCTGTCCAAGCAGCATTTTACTTATGTAGTATATATTACCTCAGCGCAAATTTCAAGCGGCAATGGCTCCCCATGGCAAAGCGGGAGCCGGTTTTACCCAAGCCCCCGCCGCACCGGGATATTTTCTGATTTGCAGGAGAAAACTCTCCCGGTACTTGACAAGTCCCGCCGCCGGGAAAATATCCGTATCAACGCGATACGGCCCGTTTTTCCGCCCGGTAATGTCCGCCAGAAAAGCGGATAGCACAGCCATTCACGGTGTCGTTTGAAACGCCGCACCGGCTTTGAGCCTTGAAAGACCCTGCCGGGCACGGAGGCTTTGTCCGATGATAGTATATGCCGCGCTGCCGCTCATACTCATGGAATATACAGCCCATGGAGTTTAATTTTTCCGCATTTTGATAACAATAACGGAGAAGCGAGGTGGCTTTTCCGTGTCTGAAAAAAGAAAGGCAAAAAAGAAACTGGCGGCTGAACGCGCCAAACAGCAGGGCGTTATAGCCGGAATACAAAACGAGCTGGACTGCGCCTGGGCGGCTTTTGATAATATCACCGACCCCGGGCTGATGGACGCCAACATCTATGAGATCAGCGCGCTGAAATCCCGCTACAACTGCGCTGTGAAGGATCTGAAATCGCTTTATTCACAGGAATAAAGCGAAGGGAAAGGGTTTACATATGGACGAAAAAACAATTACGCTTATAGTGGCTCTGGTGGCCGCGATATTCCTTTTTTTACTGTTCAAGCTATTGAAAACGCCAATAAAATGGGCGTTCAAGCTGCTTTTGAACGCCGTGATGGGCTTTGTTATCCTGTTCATCGTCAATTTTCTCGGCGGCTACATAGGCGTTAGTCTGGGCGTGAACTGGGTCAACGCGCTGGTGGCCGGTCTTTTAGGCACGCCCGGCGTCATTCTGCTGCTGCTCATCGAATACGTTTTCTGATACATATGCTTTTCCGCCTGCCGCTGCGTTATACGCGTGAACGGGGGCGGACTTGTATTTGCTGGCTGAATTTGATAAAATCAAAAGAAAAATTTCCGGAGCGTTTTATATGAAAACAGTTATCATAACCGATGGGAAATACAGATCTTCTATACCCGCCGCCAGGGCGCTGGGCCGGGCGGGATATAATGTTGTTGTGACCCAGACCCGGGGCGACGACGACGGCACGCCGCCGGTATTCTGCTCAAAATATGTCGCAGAAAGCCGCTGGATAGAAGGCTTTGCCGCCGATGAGGACTACCCCGCCCGGCTGATGGCCCTTATAGGTGAGTATGAAAGGCCGGTTCTTTTCTGCGTGGGCGCGGCGTCTCTCAACAGGGTCAGTCAAAACCGGGATGAATTTTCAAAGCTCTGCGATTTTCTCATCGCGCCGCCGGAAACGCTGGACGCGCTGAACGACAAGGAGCAGGTACACGCCCGCTCCGTCCGGCTGGGTCTGCCCGTACCCAAGCAGTATTCCACCACACCGGATGAATACCCAGTCATAATAAAACCCCACTGCGGTGAAAAATTCGGCTTGAAGGCAAAAGACCGCTACGC
>CAZLIJ010000085.1:0-6732 GCA_964559305.1 uncultured Oscillospiraceae bacterium
ATATTATCTGGTTATTGTCATAATAAAAGCTGCGATAATAACTAGAAAAATCCACGATCTGGCTGTCGTAAGTATTTCCGTTTATTGTCGTACGACAAACATATTTTCCGTATTCCACATCACTATATACATCAATATATACTTTAGGATCATATATATTCCGACCATTGTTTCTATGTGTTATTTTATACCATGTATACGAAACACTTCCAGTTTCCGATGGTACGCTGGCGGAAAGGGTTGCTTTGCCATTATTGGCAGTACAGACAAGTTTGACCTTCGTATTTGAAAGCTGGATATAATTACTTGTAACTTCCTGCCCCTTATATGTAGCAACGCAATGAAATACTCTGTTTCTAAGACTATTGGCATATATGCCATCGTAATAGTATGGTCGGCATACTTCGGTACCTGTTGATCTGCCAATATAGCCATAATCATCATACCAAATGTATGTCAGATCCTTCTGAATATCAACTGTTTTACCGTCTTCTGTAAGAGCAGGTTCAGCGGTAAGGCGCACAGTATATTTATTATTATTATTATATTTTGTCGCCGTGGCGCTGGCGGTTATTGAAAGATTTTGCTCCTTTGTGGCCTCCTTAGCATCGCTGACAAGCGCGTCGGCTATCACCACCGGGAAGCCGGATTCGGCAAAGTTTTTGAGCTGAGCGGCCTTGGGCTTGGTTATGTCGTTACCGGAAAAGCGGTAGGTATTGCTGCCGAGCACAAGTCCACTCAATTCGCTCTTGCCCTCATATGTGTCGCCGATATTGGAATATATGAGACCGTTCATATTATCTCCGTCGTTATAAACGGTCGTCGTATTGTTATTGTCCAGGTTGAAATTGTCCAGGCTGGCGCCGATATACACGAGATCGTACTGCTCGTTTATATCTTCGATATGGCTTATAAACTCCGCGGAAGACATAGTGGTGATGGTGATATTATCGCCTATCTCACTGTTAGGCAGCCATAACTTCACCATTTCCTTTGTAAGGCACTTTGACCCGGTGGCCTTCTGTGTCTGAGGCTCCACGTCCAGCACGCTTATAGATGTTTTGTTGTTTTTTTCAAGCTGGCCGCTGTAATTGATGATATAGCGGATGCAGGCGGCCATGTTGATGTCCGTGGGCAGCAGATCAGTCGTTGTCTTGTCGGCGTTTTTGCGCAGGAAGTTTTCGTATTCGATGCCCGCACGGACTTCGGAGTAAGGGTTGCCGTCCCCCGCACTGAGACTGGCATCAAATTTCAGCGTGAAGTTTTTTGTGGCCAGCGCCGATCTGTCGTCGGCGTCGGTGTCGGCAGTCTTGTTGTCGTCGGTGGCAAAGCAGTAAAGGCTGCCGGTGACTATGGGCGCGGTCTTTACAGTCAGCAGATCTGTTGCAAGCGTCTGGATTACTGGCTTTGCTGCATCGGCGGCGGTGTAGCCGTCAGCGGCAAGGCGGCTGTCCAGCAGCACCGGCTTTTTGTCTTCGACGGCAGCTTTGATAAGCTCGGCCTGAGCCTGTGTAAGGTCGTTATCCACGGTACTGCTATTCTTGTCAGCGGTGTACTTAATTGCCGGCATACCCCCGCTGCTCAGATCGAAGCCCGCGGACAGCACTACCATATCGTAGGTATTGATAAGGTTTTTCAGCGTTGTCTGCCCGGCGGCGTCGACGTTCATGGCGCCGGGCACAATGGTGTCCACGCGAATCTTTAGCGTTGACGCGTCGAGCTTATCTTCATCCACGTCGAAAACATAGCGCAGCAGCCAGTTATTGTTTGTGTAGCCGCTTTTGCTGTCCACATACACGGCATTGTATTTCACCTTGTGCGGTGTGCCGTCTGTGGCAGCCGTGAAGCTGTATGCTCCGATGCCGTCGCCCACATACTCGTAGTCTGTCTCGGTTATGTCGAAATAGCCATTTTCGCTGTCCTTTTTTGCGATATATGGGTTTGTGCCGTCAGCCACGGCGTAATAAGAGGCCGCCTCGGCGTTGTAAGTCTTCGACGGAATGTATTGCGCATCCGTGACATAGTAGTAGGTGTTGCTGATCACAGCACGAAAATCGTTTACGCCGACAGTACCGGCGTAAACATACACGCCATTGGTCGTTGTATACAGGGCCTTTCCGGCGAAGCTTGCGGCATTATCGTTGGTAATTGTCACACTTTGAAAAACCGGCTTATAGTAATATACCGTCTGGTCGCTCTCGCCTGTATGCTCCCCACTGACATAGTACAGCACGTTCTGATTGTAGCCGCCTGTACCGGCGTCTACAAATGTCGCCTGGCTGTTCAGCTTGAAAGCTCCTTTATCTGCCGGGGTAAAGCTGCCATAAACGGTGGTCTCCTCGGTGCGCTGGTCGCCGTTATCTGCTCTGAGCTTCAGCAGTGTGGTGGATGTTCCCTCCGTGACGTTCCACGGCATGTACTCTATATATTCGCCGGTAAAAGTCAGCGGAAATTTGGCCTTTTCATCGCCAGTATCAGAAGTATCCTTCTTCATCAGGCCCCGTGCCTTAAGCTTATCAAACACTCTGCCAGCATAAGCTTTACGTTCAGAGGCCGAAGTTTTCTGTGCCGTATCGTTCAGCCAGTTGGCGGTGGGCTCCTGCCCGGCGGCATAGTAGCCCAGACTGCCTGTGCCGACAGCCGGCGCGATCTCCAGTATGGTGTAGACCGTCTGGGATGACTTGATGGCCTCTATATGGGAAAGCGAAGTATACGCCGAGGCGCTGGTCTTAAACGCGGGCACCAGCACGGCGACCAGAACTATCGCCATAGCCAGAGCCAGAACTCTGGTTATATTTTTCTTTTCAGCCTTCATATAGGTCTCCTTTCTAACGGAATCAACATCTGTTATTTCTTGTTAAGCGCTTCAAAAAGTTTTGCCCAGCTATCAGCGTAAAGTGGTTCATTGCGCAGTGCCGTGGTCTGGCTGCCCTCGTATTTTTTGTCTCCCAGCTCCAGCTTCAGCGTTATGGATGCAGAAGACGCATGGCCGGTCTCAGCTCCGGGCACAAAGCTCACCGACATGTCCGTTACGTTGCCGGCCAGCACATCATTTGCTTCCACAGGCGTTTCCGCTGCCGTGCCGGAGCCAAACAGCAGCTGGTGTTCGGCTGTCAGGGTATAGACATACAGCACATCATCGTCATTCTTTGTAGTCACGCCCTCGTCCACTATATAAAGTGTGTTCTTGTCATTATCATAAGCAATGCCTTTGCTGCAGTCTATGGCATAGTTCTGTATCTGATTCATGGCAAGCTGGCTTTCATACTGGAGACGCACGGAATAGTTGACGTTTTTATAGGTCCTCGTACCCGTCACCAGAAACCCGGCGGCGCCCAGCGCTATAATGCCCAGAATTGCGCAGGAGACGATAAGCTCCACCAGTGTGAAGCCGTGATCGTTATTTTTCATCACGCGCCCCCCTGTCTCGCCACAGTGTGATAGCCGGTGGTCCTCACCAGCGATATGGTGTAACCCCCGGCGCCTGTGGCCACGTCTATCTGTGTTACAGTTGATGAAAAAGCGCCGGTGGCACGCGTAAATGATACTTTTATGTTATTGTTGTCCGTGTCGTCCACTGTTTTTTCGGTTACGGCGTCAATATATGTGCAGCTGAGATTTTTGGGGCCCAGCTTTTCACGGGACTTCACCACCGGGTCGTCGCCGTTTTTGCCCTCGTACAGCGTGCCGTAATAGCCGTCGTCCTCCAGCGTGACCTCAAGATAAGTGTCCGCGGGAGAGCCGCTGAGAGTATCCACGCGGCACTGGGATATCAACGCGCTGAGCTTGGTGGAAAAGTTTTTGGCCTTTGTTGTGGAGACATAGCCTATGGAGTACGACGCCACGCCCAAAAGCACGCCCAGTATGGCTATCACAATGATAAGCTCTATAAGCGTGAAGCCTCTGTCGTTTTTCATAGCGTCGCCTCCTTTCTATTTTCTCCCTAAAATCAGTTTTTGCTCCAGTTTTTGTAGGTCACAAGCTTGTCCAGATTCCAGCCGGTGTTGCTGCCCGGGTCGTTGGTCTGGCCGGTGGCGGAAGCGCCGTGGCGCAGATATGAGCCCAGCGTCTCCGCGCCGTTTGAGGCGGCAAAGGCCGCCGTGACGCCCTCGTCGTCCGCCGTGACGGTGGCTCCCTGACCCAGCGTGACGGTTCCGCCCGAAATAATGAGGCCCTTGAACTCCACGCCGTTATTTACTGTGACATTTCCCGATGCGATAACCACGCGGAGATCTGAGTTGCTCCCGTCTATGCGATAGTCTCCGTTGCATACGACGCCCACGCCGTTAAAGTTGCTCTGTACGGCGACGGCAGCAACTTTTTCCGTATTAACAAAATAGTTGTAGGGGTTGGAATATTCATTTGTCCCGGAGGGCTGCTCATAAAGTGTGGTAGTAAGCTGGCGGAAGGTGTCTTGCATCTGGGCAGAGCTTGTGAACGAACCGGAATAGAGCGGTTGGAGCGAATACTCGCCGCCTGTGTTTTTTATGGTGTAGCCGGCGGACTGTACTATGCCGGAGGTGCTTGTCAGCGTAGTATATTGCTTAAGGTAGCTGGTTATTGTCGATGTCTTGCTGTCGAAATAATCCTTGAAAAACGCGTTGGCGTGGGCAGCGGTATCAAACTGCATAAAATAATACGCCATGTGCTGACCTATGCCGCCGGGGTAGTTCGCATATACCGGCTTGAGCGAAATTCCGTAGTCTCCCGCTGATTTGCCGTTTATCGCGGCTCCGGTTTTCAACGACACGTCAGGCTGGTCGCCCGTATAAGCCAGCGGATTGGTGGCCGCGCCCTCAAGGCAGTCCGCCGGCACCAGATATGCCATCTGGTTGCCGCGCACCGAGGTCGATTCGCCCATGAGAATGTCCGTTGTGTTATTCGTATTCATATTAGCGTCGCTGATGAAGCTGTGGCCCGCCAGCATAAGGCGGCTCAGCCCGCTTAAATTAAGGGAGGTGTTTCTGCCGTTCACGATAATAGCGCTGCTATCCACTGCCTTGGTCGTGGAATTACCGAAGCCGTAGTAGCTGCCGGACAGCGTGGCTGCGGCGTGTGTTCCCGCCAGGTCAAGGTCGTCGTACACATAGCTGCTGCCCTTGAGCGTAAGAGTATTATCGGCGCCGGTCATCCGTTTGCCCACCTCAATCCTGTTTGTCCACAGCTGGATGTCGTCGGCGGTGGTTAACGCCCCGGAAGCGCCTGTCAGCAGCACGGTGCCCTTGCATATGACGGTGCCCTTATCCATAGTCGTAACGTTCTGCACAGTCATTTTCCCGGCGTAGGCGCTGCCGCTGATCTTATTTGTGCCGGTTGCGGCGGTATCCAGCGCTTCTTTTGCGATAAGCGCGTAGGACTGCAGGCCCGACACGCTGTAATTTGATACGATGTAGGTGAAGCTGGGCGCGGAAACCACGATATCGGAGGTGACACTGGTGGTGTAGCCCTTGCTGTCGGTGTATGTGACGCTGACGCCCTTGAGCGTTACGGAATTATCCGTTATAAGCGCCGTACCCGTAAGGTTTTCGCCGTTGACGGCGGCGCCCTTGGTAAAGCTGGCCAGAACGGCGGTGTTGTATGTTGCGGTATCGGTAACGGTGTTGTTTACAAGCTCGGTGCCGCTGCTGGCCGTCCAATTTTTGAACTCGTCTACAAATTCCTCCTGGAATTTCTTTTCCATAGTGGTGCCATTTATGTATTCCGCGTTGTTGTAATTTATAAGCGCGGTTTTGTAGGCCTTGGCTATTGAATCGGAGGCGGCCTTCTGCACGCCGGCGCGTATCTCGTCCATGGCGGTAGTGGCGCTGTAAAAATCCGCCTTGCTCTGCCGCTCGGTAATTTTGAACATATATCCTGTATAAGACAGGTACATGATAAGCGTGCCCAAAATTGAGACGCATATCATACACACCAGCACCAACACTATGCCGGAACCGCGATTGCCCCGCAGCGTCTTCAGCGCCGCTCTTATTTTATTTTGCATGACAATCCCTTCCTTCCGGCAAAATTACTGGAGCTTTGTGGTGGTGAATGTGCTCACAGGCGCTTTGTATTCCGTGTCGTCGGCTTTGTATATCTTTATGGTGACGTCGTAAATGCGGTTTCTGGCCGTTTTGGAAACCAGATCGCCGGGCGCCGCGCCGTCGAATACAGGGTTTGGAGCCTCGGAGTAATTGCCCTCATAGATTTTGTAGTACACCGTGATTATTGCAGTATTGTTATTGAGATTCTGGCCGGCATTTGAATATACTCTGGCCTGCGATTTATCAGAGCCTCTCTGAAGGACGATCCTTGCCTTGTAAGCTCTCTCTTTACTGCTGTACGCCGCGCTTTCGGCCGTGGCCTGCTTTACCAGAAAGAGCTTGAAGTTCAGGTCGCTGTTATTGTTTATAACAATGGTGTCCCCGTTGGGGGCTTTGTTGCTGTACATGGGATTATACATGACGTATATGCCCGGAACCGCGCCGTTGTCCATGGAAAAGCCCTGTGGAAACAGCGAATAGCTCTCGGTGTCCTTATATACGCCGGACTGTGTGGTGATCTTGCCGTCCACCACCACCTGCTCGGTGTAGTTGAAGCTGTACTCATATTTCAGCTCGGCCATCAGCTTATTGTCGCTTGTTTGTGTCACGTCAAGCGTTATTATGCGCGACGGGTAGGCGTCTGGCACAGCGCCCGTATGAGATGCCAGCTCAGCAAGAAACTTGTTTTTAGCAATTTGATCCGGGTCGG
>CAZLIJ010000086.1:0-6678 GCA_964559305.1 uncultured Oscillospiraceae bacterium
GCGCCAGAGCCGCGTTTATCGGCGGCTGCGCGGGCACGGCCTGCGCCGTGTCTGACGAGGTCTACGGCGTTCCCGCCGCGGGCACCATGGCCCACTCCTGGGTTCAGATGTTCGATTCGGAATATGACGCCTTCGCGGCCTACTGCAAAACCTATCCCACCAACGCGGTGCTTCTGGTGGACACCTATAACTCCCTCAAATCCGGCGTGCCCAACGCCATCAAGGCCTTCAACAACATTCTCAAGCCCCTGGGCATAACCAAATGCGGCATCCGCTTTGATTCCGGCGACATGGCCTATCTGACGGTGAAGGCCCGCAAAATGCTGGACGAGGCCGGCTGGCCGGAGTGCAAAATAACCGTGTCCAACGCGCTGGACGAGCGGCTTATTGCCGATCTTCTGCTCCAGGGCGCGCAGATAGACTCCTTCGGCGTGGGCGAAAGACTGATAACCGCCCGCTCAGAGCCTGTTTTCGGCTGCGTTTACAAGCTGGCCGCCATCGAGGAGCGGGGCCAGATCGTGCCGAAGATCAAAATAAGCGAAAATGTGGGCAAGATCACAAACCCGGGCTTTAAGCGCATATACAGATTCTACGATCGGGAGACCGGCATGGCCGAGGCCGATTACATCTGCCTTCACGACGAAAATGTGGACGACAGCCAGCCCATCGTTATCTGCGACCCGGAAGCCCGCTGGAAAAACAAATTCATGTCCAACTACTCCGCCAGAGAGCTGCTGGTGCCCATATTCAAAAACGGCAAGCTGGTCTACGACCTGCCCTCTCTGGCCGAAATCAAAACCTACTGCGCAGCCCAGCTCGACACCCTCTGGCCGGAGGTTCGGCGCTTCGACAACCCCCACAACTACTATGTGGATCTGTCGGAACAGCTGATGGAGCTTAAGGACGATATGCTCAATTCCGCCTCCGGCAGGAGCGCCGAATAATGGACGCCTTAAAACGGCGTGAAGCCGTTTTGAGCGCTTTGCTCAACGCCAAAGCGCCTGTGGCAGCCTCGGCTCTGGCTGCCAGGTTTTCCGTCAGCCGTCAGGTCATCGTGGGCGATATTGCCCTTCTTCGGGCCTCCGGCGCGCTTATCACCGCCACGCCCCGGGGCTATGTGCCGGGCAGCGCCAGCGGTGAGAGCCAGTACACCGTGGCCTGCGTCCACGGCATGGACGGCATGGAGCGGGAGCTTGACATCATGGTGGATAACGGCTGCAGCGTGCTAAACGTCATTGTGGAGCACCCGGTCTACGGTCAGATTACCGGCGAGCTGCACCTTAGCTCCCGGTACGATGTGGAGCAGTTCATGGCCAAGGCCAGATCCTCCCAGCCCCTTTCAGCCCTCACCGGCGGCGTCCACCTGCACACCCTGTCCGCACCGGGGGAGGAAAGCTTCAAGCGCACCTGCGAAAAGCTGCGGGAGGCCGGACTTCTCTACGAGTCTGACAAAGAATAAACTTTTATTGACAACATCGCCCAATATTCATATAGTATGGTATACAGATGTCAAGACACCTGTATACCATACTATTTTTTGGACGTGATGTGATGAGTAAATTCAAGGGTTTCCTCCAGCGCAAGGACATTGAGATATCCCTCAAGCGCTACGGTATCGACGCTCTGGGCGCAATGGCTCAGGGCCTTTTCTGCACACTTCTGGTGGGCACCATCCTCAACACGCTGGGCACCCAGCTGCACATAGGCTTTTTGAACGCCGTAATAGTCACCGTGGGCAAGGGCGAAGCGGCGGTGAGCTACACCATGGGGGGCATCGCCTCGGCCATGGTGGGGCCTGCAATGGCCGTGGCCATCGGCTACGCCCTCCACGCGCCGGCCATGGTGCTGTTTTCCCTGATACCCGTGGGCTTTGCCACCAACGCTCTGGGCGGCGCGGGCGGCCCGCTGAGCGTATATTTTGTGGCGGTGATAGCCAGTGAATTCGGCAAGGCCGTATCCAAGGAGACCAAGATAGATATTCTCGTCACACCTATCGTGACCATACTTATCGGCGTGGGGCTTGCCTATCTCATCGCCGCGCCTATCGGCAAGGCGGCCACAGCCATCGGATACTTCATCATGTGGGCCACGGAGCTGCAGCCCTTCCTGATGGGCGTGCTGGTGAGCGTGGTGGTGGGCATAGTGCTCACGCTGCCCATATCCTCCGCCGCCATATGCGCGGCCTTCTCCCTGACGGGGCTGGCCGGCGGCGCGGCGGTGGCGGGCTGCTGTGCCAACATGGTGGGCTTTGCCGTCATATCCTTCAGGGAAAACGGCTGGGGCGGCCTTGTCAGCCAGGGGCTGGGCACCTCCATGCTGCAAATGGGCAACATAGTGCGCAATCCGAAGATATGGATACCGGCCATTGTGACCTCCGCCATCACCGGCCCCATATCCACCTGCATTTTCAAAATGCAGATGAACGGCACGGCGGTATCTTCCGGCATGGGCACCTGCGGTCTTGTGGGCCCCATCGGTGTGTGGACCGGCTGGGTCAGCCCCAGCGCGGAGGCTGTCAAAAACGGCGCCGCCGCCATCACGCCCACAGGCGTGGACTGGATAGGCATGGTGCTTATCTGCTTTGTGCTGCCGGCGGTGATCTGCTGGGCGCTGGGTCTTGGATGCCGAAAGCTGGGCTGGATTAAGGACGGGGACATGAAGCTGGACTGAGCCCGGCGCTCCATAAAACAAAAAAGGAAAAGCCGCCGCAAATTATTTGCGGCGGCTTTCCCTTGGGGTAATCAGTCTTAATGTTTAATTATGCGGCGGGGCTCAGTTAAACTTGCTTGCTATGGAGTTGCCCACGCCCTTCCAGTAATCTGCCTGGCTCTCACCGTACTGTTCCCACTGGGCGGCTGTCTTGTTGCCGTAATCTGACCAGGCTTTTTCGGGGTTGGAGCCCGCGTTTTTCAGGGTATCCAGAGCGTTCTGGACAGTGCTGCCGGCATTGGTCTGGGCATTTGAGGTGGCGCCGGACTGGGCAACTGTGTCCTTGGCCGTATTGGCGGCGGAGCTTGCCTGCTGCTTGGCAGCGGCTGCAACCTTATTGGCAGCGGCCTGAGCTTTGCCGGAGGCTCCCTTCAGCGCGCTGTCGGAGCCGGGAACCTGCTGCTCTTCAATCAGCGTATCGCTGTCCTTGTCGGTCTTCTTGGATCCGCAGCCCGTGAACATGAAAAGTGCAAGCACTACCACCAGGGCCGCCGCTATGATCTTTGCGAATGTTTTCATTTTTCAAACCCCCTCAGGTCTTTATTTTGAACCCATTAATAATAGAATACGAAGGCGCCGGCGGAAAACCGGTGCCGGAGACGAAAAAATTTGCGTCCGCCGAATATGGCGGACGCAAATCGCGTTTCAGTTCAGAAGCTCTTTTATCTTGTCAAACAGCGCGTTCATATCGTTCTTGCCGTCATAGCCGTCGTCGAATATCTTTCCAACGCTCTCGCCCCATTTTTCATAGCTGTCGCCGGTCTCCTCGCCCCACTTTTCAAAAGCGTCGCCGGTGCTCTGGCCCCATTGCTGGGCGCTTTGCCCGGAGCTTTGGCCCGGGCTTGCGGGCAGGGCATTATCATGGAGCTGCCGCCACTGGTCATAGGTGAAGGTGCCGCTGCTCTCCCCGCCGGTGGTCACCACCAGATCGGGGGTCTTTTCCCCTTGCCGGGCAATGAAAAATGTGACCGTCTTGCCGGCAACGCCGTCGTCCATCCGCTGGGATATCCTGTTTTCCAGAGCCTCATTCCATTTGGCGCTGGCGGAGGACACCGTCAGCGTGACCCGGCCGTCGTTTTTCAGATAGTTTTCCTTTGAAGCCAGCTCAACAAGCTCGCTGGCCGCAGTCACGTCCTGCTTTCCGGAATAGCTGTAAGCTTCTATAAGCGTTCTGCCGTCCTGATTGAGGCCTTTCAGCCCCACCACTCTGCCCGTGCGGCTGACGGATATGAGCACATCGGGATTTATGGTGATGCGCACCGTGCCGTAGCTGACAAAGTTGGGCCCGACGGCGCCGAAATATATTAGGCACAGGCAGGCGCAGGCGGCGGCCAGCGCCGCCAGCTTTTTCCATGGCACGGCGTATTTTTTCGGCATTTTCATGGGCGTGACGTCCGTCACCCTGTCGCCCACGCAATAGCCCATATTGGCGGTTTTCAGCATTCTGCCGCCTTCGTCCAGGACGACGGCGTAGGCCTGATGCGTCTCCATGACAAGATATTTCACTGCCGCGTCCCTCCCTTCATCTGCTTAAGATGCTCGCGGATTATCTCAAAGCCGTTGGTGTATGCCAGCATTATGGCCACCAGATATTTTCTGTGCCTTTCCAGCGTTTTGCGGGCCGCGCCGGAACCGGCGGATATCTCCGCCAGAGGCAGTTTTTTTGTTTTTTCCAGTTCTGACAGCGCCCGTTTGTTGGCCTTTGCCCATTCAAGCGCCCCGAGACAGGCCGCCATGGTGCGCTCCTGCCGGGGGCAGTTATCCGCCACGTCGGAAAGGGTCAGGCCGAAGTCGGCCAGCCGGGCGGCAAATTCCGCTATCTCTTTTTGTGCGGAAAGCCTGTCGGCAGAACCGGCCACCCGGTCGTTTTCGTCAGAAAGGGTGTCCTTTACCGCGGCTGCTCCGTCTGCCGGCGGAGTGTCGCAGGACACGGCGGGGCAGCGGCTTTCCCGGCGGACAAAGTCGATGAGCCGGTTGCGGATGGCTATGGCGGCCAGGGGCAGAAAGGCGCCCCGGCTTTTGTCATAGGCCAGAATGGTCTCGTAAAAAGCCAGCATGGCGATGGACAGCTCATCGTCCCGTCCCTCCACCGCAACGCGGCCGGAAAACTTACCTGTTTCGGCTTTTATAAAACCCATGTACTGCCTGACAAGCCTGTCGGCAGCGTCGGAATCTGTTTTGGCTTCATAGACCTGGGATACGATCTGGCGGTCTTCGCTCATCCTCTCACCTGGTTCTTTTTACAGAATACGCTGGAATTAAAAATTTTTCAGGGTAGGGCTCCGGTTTCTTATACTAAATATAAGCACCCCCCGGGGCATAATGCAAGGCTTTTACCCAAACCCGACGCTTTTGCGCACTTTTTTGGCTTATTTTCCCTTACTTGAAGCCAACAGCGCCCTGACAGCACCGAAGCGCCGCCGTTATAAAAACGGCGGCGCTTCGTTCCGGCACATGACCGGTATTATCTGTTGCGCATCAGGGTCTTCATGCGCTGCTCGTGATTGAGTATGCTCTTGCGCAGACGCAGATTATCCGGCGTGACCTCCAAAAGCTCGTCGTCAGCCAGAAATTCCAGGCACTGCTCAAGGCTCATCTGCTTGGGCGGGATAAGACGCAGCGCGTCGTCGCTGCCGGCGGCGCGGGTATTGGTGAGCTGCTTTTTGCGGCAGACGTTCACGGTGATATCTTCCAGCTTGGGGCACTGGCCCACCACCATGCCGCCGTAAACAGGCACGCCCGCTCCGATGAACAGCATACCCCGCTCCTGGGCGGCGTAAAGGCCGTAGGTGACGGATTCGCCGGTTTCAAATGCCACCAGCGAGCCGGTGGCGCGCCGGGCGATGTCGCCCTTGAAGGGCTCGTATTTTTCAAAGACGGAGGCCATGATGCCCTCGCCCTTGGTGTCGGTCATAAACTCGTTGCGGTAGCCGAAAAGTCCTCTGGACGGGATAAGGAACTCCACCTTCATCCGGTTGCCCACGGGGGTCATTTCCAGCATTTCGCCCTTGCGGGAGCCCAGCTTTTCGATGACCGCGCCCACATATTCCTGGGGAACGTCCACTTCAAGGCGCTCAATAGGCTCGCACTTTTTGCCCTCTATCTCCTGATAGATGACCCGGGGCGGGGACACCTGAAATTCATAGCCCTCCCGGCGCATGGTCTCGATGAGTATGGAAAGGCTCATTTCGCCCCGACCGGCCACGTTGAAGCTGTCGGTGCCGGTGTCGTTTTCCGTAACCTTAAGGGAAACGTCCTTAAGAGTCTCCCGGAAAAGCCGCTCGCGTATCTGACGGGAGGTGACGAATTTGCCCTCTCTGCCGGCAAAGGGCGAATCGTTGACGGAGAAGGTCATCTCCATGGTGGGGGCGGAGATCTTCACAAAGGGCAGAGCCTCGGAAAAGCCTCTGGCGCACACGGTGTCGCCGATGGTGACGTCGCCTATGCCGCTCATGGCAATGATGTTGCCCGCGCCAACTTCCGTGACGGGGTCCCGGGCCAGCCCGTTGAACTCATAGATGGAAACGGCCTTGGCCTTGCGGGGCGCGGAGTCGGGGTCGTGGTAGTTTGTTACCTCAATCTCCTGATTCTGCTTTATGGAGCCCCGCTGGATAAGTCCGACGGCTATGCGGCCAACGAATTCGTTGTAGTCGATGTTGGAAACCAGCATCTGGAAGGGCGCGTCCAGATTCATCTCCGGCGCGGGGATGTATTCCAGAATAGTGTCGAACAGGGGCTTGAGATCCTCACCGGGCACGTCGGGGGAATAGCTGGCGGTGCCGTTTCTGCCGGAGCAGAACAGCATGGGTGAATCCAGCTGCTCGTCGGTGGCGTTAAGGTCTATCAAAAGCTCCAGAATCTCATCCACCACCGCGTGGATGCGCTGGTCGGGGCGGTCGATCTTGTTGATCACCACGATTACCCTGTGGCCCAGCTCCAGCGCGCGGCTGAGAACGAAACGGGTCTGGG
>CAZLIJ010000087.1:0-6669 GCA_964559305.1 uncultured Oscillospiraceae bacterium
ATTATACACCGATTATAACGCGGCAAAAAGCATAAAGGTTAAAAAAATGTGAAATCAACCATAAAAATACTTAAAATGCGCCCCTCTTCCATGGGCGACCATACCGGGAGGGCGTGCCCGCCCCGGGGCAAAAAAGAAAACAGCCGCCCATATGGGCGGCTGTTTAAGGTTTGCTGTATTGTCAGTTCAGGATCAAAGAGATTATTCAGCAGCTGCGGTGTTCTTGTTCTTGCCCTGCTTGATAAGAGTGCCGATACCCTCAACAACAAGGATAACAGCCAGCACGATAAGGCCAACGGACCAGATAAGCTGGAACCAGTCGCCCCAGGCAGCGGTGCCGCCGCCGATCATGCCGAACTTCTTGATGCAGGTCATAACAAGAGAGGTGATGGTTGCGATGAGCATGAAGATCATGGGGAAGAAGAACATCTTGTTGTCCTTGCCCACGTTGCCCAGCCAGGTTGCCACGGCCAGCATTGCGATACCGGCAAGCAGCTGGTTTGCGGCGCCGAACACGCCCCAGATCTGGGACAGGCCCATGAAGCCCATGCCGCAGCCGATGATGACCATAATCAGAGTGGCGGTCAGGGGGTGAGCAAGGAACTTGCGGAAGCCGGTCAGATCTTCATATTTCTTGCCTTCGGGAATAAAGAGCTCAGTGAACATATAGCGGCCCAGACGGGTGCCGGTGTCCAGAGAGGTCAGAGCGAAGACGGAAACTGCCAGTGTCAGCAGGGTGTAGATGATGCTGTAAACGCCCTGGTTGTTGCCACAGAAGGTGGCGATCATGGTGGCAATGCCGCCGGCGAAGATGGTAGGAGGTGCGGAGATGCTGTAAGCAGCATCGTTGAAGCCGGTCAGAGCGATGGCGCCGTCCGCACCGTAGTGCCACACAGCACCCACAGCGATAAGGGAAACGACTGCCAGAGCGGACTCAATGATCATGGCGCCGTAGCCGATGGTCTTGGCGTCTTTTTCACTGGACAGCTGCTTGGTGGTGGTGCCGGATGCAACCAGAGAGTGGAAGCCGGAGCACGCGCCGCAAGCCACAGTGATGAACAGTGCCGGGAACAGGGTGCCGATGTTGCTCTTGCCGCCGATGGTCTTGGTGAGAGTATCGGTCCAGCCGGTGAACATGGGCAGCTCGATCTTGGCGTTTGCGCCCACAATGCCGACGATGGCCAGCAGCATCATGCCGTAAAGCAGGAAGGAGCTGAGGTAGTCACGGGGCTGCAGCAGCATCCAGACAGGCAGCAGAGAAGCCGCCGTGATGTAAACTGCGATGAAGATGACCCAGCCCATGCGGCTCATGTTGACGCCGAACTTCAGGCCGGCCCATACGATAAGTACGATGCCGATGATGCCAATGATGGTGGCGGGGCCTATCTTGGCGTTCTTGCGGTACACAAAGAAGCCGAAGATGAAGGCGATGACGATGAACAGCAGAGAGGTGGTGGCAGTGGAGGCGTTGGCGCTCACAGTGCCGCTGGTGAAGAAGCTGTTGTGTACAAAGTATTTGGCGGTGGAATCAAACATTGTGCCGTCAGCAACCTGCACATACTGCTTTGCATCGTTCTGGGTGAAGTAGGTAACACCCTGCTGGAAGTCGGTGATGCCCTTGGCCTGAGAGTAGTCGGAAACGAAGGTGCCGGCCACAACAGCGGTGAAGGAGGCAATGACCAGAATGAGAACCAGCAGCGCGAAGATGGTGAACAGCTTCTGGGCCTTGTTGCCCATGGTGTCGCCAATAACTTCGCCGATGGACTTGCCGCCGTGACGGATGGAGGCGAACAGTGCGCCGAAGTCATGCATTGCGCCAAAGAATATACCGCCCAGCAGTACCCACAGCAAAACGGGCAGCCAGCCGAAAACGGCGGCCTGGATAGGCCCGTTAATGGGGCCTGCGCCTGCTATGGACGAAAAATGGTGGCCCATAAGAACCGCGGGGTTGGCGGGGACATAGTCCTTGCCGTCGTAGTTCGTATGAGCAGGGGTCTCACGGTTGGGGTCTACACCCCACTTCTTCGCCAGCCAGCTGCCATAGAATATGTAACCTAAGGCAAGTACGACCAGCGAGATAACGAGAATAAGAATTGCGCTCACACTTTTTCACTCCTTACTTTTTTAAAATTGTTTTCTTCGGAAACAATTTTTTAAAAAATTTAGTCAGATCGTGGCCTTCCGCGTTGGAGCCGTATTCTTCGCAGGAGAGATCCACATATCCGGTCTTGAGAAGAGAGAAGCCGTAAAGAGACATTTTGTAGCTCTTGCTGAAACGGCGCTTTTCCACGATCTTTCTTATTTCGCGGGGCATTTGATCCGCCACAAAAACCGCTATGACATTTGAATAGTGGTGCTGCTTGTGGGGCACAACCTTAGCAAGGCCGTGCTCAAGGGCAAAGTCCACGCACCTGTTGACGGTTTCCGCGTCGAAAGACGGGGCGGAGAACACATAGACGAATTCGTTGGCGTCGGAGCTCCACACCTGGGCCTTCCTTACAAGAAAGTATCCCTCTTCCTTGGAATGGAATTCCGCTATGAATTCCAGTGGCAGCTGAGTTTCGTCTTCATTGTTCTTCAGATCGTAGTAAATGGCGTAGGAACCCTTCAGATCCTCTATGAATTGACTGCGGTCTATTGCCATGACAATACTCCTCTGCTAAGCGGTTGTTAATAAATTGTTCACTTATGAAAGTATAATACTACTGTAAAAGCCAAAATGCAATAGCCAATACAGGCAAAAGCAACAACAAAACACAGAATATATCTCTAATTTGTCCGTGACACAGCGATATTTGTGTTTGCACGTGTCCATTTTGCGCAAAAAGCAAAGCTAAAACGATTTTAGTGACGAATAATTAACAAAATTTTTCCAGAAACTATATTTTCCCGGTTTCTGCGGATTTTATAGTTTCTTTACAGTTTTTAGTTTTGGTAGTAGTATTATAAACACGACAAATTGACAGCGACAGGAAAAATAACCGGAGGAAACATATGGATACACCAGATAACAGCACTGAAAACGAAAAGACCGGGCAGATGCAGCCGGAAAACGGCGCCCCGGAGGAGATACCGGCGGAAGATATCCGCCCGGCGGATGCAGACACGCCTGACGGGAGCGGGACGGAGACTGACGGCACAATACCCGCGGACGGCCTGACAAATCAGGAGGAGCCGGAGGAACAGCAGGAAAAGCGCGCTTCGACCCGGCGCACAAAGGCCTGGACAAGGATGACCGGGGCGCTGTGCGTGACGGTGCTGCTGTTGTGTCTTACAGGCTTCGGCGCTTTTAAAATGATGTTCGGCGGACAAAAGCTCAGCGCCGACAACGTGAGCGGCGGAAAATATCTTACATTTAATGTAGATACGATACTGGACTATCTGGCCGAGGATTATAAGAGCGGCGGCGAGGCCACAGCCACTGACGCCACCGCCACGGACGCCCAGGACACCGGCACGGTGACGGGCCGCTATGCCATAGTGCCCGCGGACGGAAAGCTTGTGATAGTGCACTTCCCCCAGCGGTATCTGGAATCTGCCAACACCATAGCCATGCAGACCTATTATCAGCTCTACGGCATGACTACGGCGGACAAGTATTTTGTGGCCTCCGGCACGGTGAAAAAAGCGCCGGCTGAGATCCAGTCCAAATATGCCGACTGGTACAACTCAAACGCCATGTATATGTATCAGTACGGCTTTATAAACAGCCTCGACCAGAGCGCGGAGACTTATTATGTGGATGTGGACAGCACGGGGCTGTTCAGCGACACATGGTGCATTATCCTCTCCGCCGTGGCAGGAGCGTCGTTCATTTACGCCGCGCTGGTGTTTGTTCTCATAAAATGCCGCAAATATGACGACGACATCACAGTGGAGATAATTGAAGAGCCTGCCGCAGACGAAGTATCGCCGGAGCCGGAGGATGAAAACGGGGACATGGATATTTTTGCTGAGACCCCCGCTGAGCCCGCGGCGGAGGACAGGCCCCAGGCCCCCGAAGACAACGCGGGAGCGGATATGGAACCGGAGGATAAAAATGACGCTTGAGCTTTGCGTACCCTGCCTGCTGGGGCTGGAAGGCCCCATTGCCGACGAGCTGCGCCGTATGGGCATGGATAATGTCCGCGCCGAAAACGGCCGGGTCTACTTTTCCGGCGGCGGCGAGGCCGTGGCAAAGGCCAATATCGGGCTTCGAATAGGCGAGCGTGTCCTTGTGGAGCTGGGCCGGTTCAAGGCCGTGACCTTCGACCAGCTTTTTGAAGGCGTGAAGGCGCTGCCCTGGGAGACCCTTATACCCAAAGACGGGGCTTTTCCCGTAAAGGGTTTTTCACTGGACTCCCAGCTCTTTTCGGTTTCCGACTGCCAGAAGATTATAAAAAAGGCCATTGTGGAGCGGCTTAAGGCCGTGTACGGCATAGAGTGGTTCCCGGAGACAGGAGCGCTTTATCAGGTGCAGTTTTCAATAATGAAGGACAGCGCCTCCCTTTGTATCGACACCTCCGGCGAGGGTCTGCACAAGCGGGGCTATCGCCCTGCCCACAACGCGGCTCCCCTGAAGGAAACGCTGGCCGCGGCCATGGTCACGCTGTCCCGCTATCGGGGGAGAGAGGATTTCTGCGACCCCTTCTGCGGCAGCGGCACCATACCCATCGAGGCGGCGCTTATAGCCAAAAACCGCGCGCCGGGTCTGAACAGAAGCTTTTCCGCCATGAACTGGCAGGTCTTTGACAAAAAGCTCTGGGACGACGCGAAAGAGGAAGCGCGTTCAAAAGAATATAACGGCGATTATCGCATCGTGGGCGCCGACATAGACCCGGAGGCCGTGAAAATGGCCCGGGAGAACGCCCAGCGGGCCGGTGTGGACGACGTGGTCAGATTTGAAGTGGCCGACGCCACAAAGTTTGACAGGATCACCCAGCGGGGCATCATCGTCACAAACCCGCCCTACGGCGAGAGGATAATGGAAAAAAACGAGGCCGAGGCGCTGTACAGGGGCTTCGGCGCGGCCTATGGCAAAAGCGAAAACTGGAAGCTTTACCTTTTGTCGTCCCACACGGAGTTTGAGCGCACCTTTGGCCGGCAGGCCGTGAAAAAGCGCAAGCTTTATAACGGCATGATAAAGTGCGACCTGTTTATGTATTTCTGAGTCGCCAGACAGTTTCGGTTCCGCCCGCGCCCGACTGCCGCTGATGCTCGCGTTTCGTTTCCCACCCGCCCCCAAACAGAGCATCGCGAAGCGGGGACTGAAAAAACTCGTAATAAAAAATTCATAAATTTTTCCGCAAATTTTTTGCAAAAGGTCTTGAAAATTCAAAAAACTATGCTATTATAAACAGCGTTAGCACTCATGAATAAAGAGTGCTAACGCCGAACTTTTATAATACATTTAGGAGGCATTATAAATGAAACTGAAACCTTTGGCAGACAGAGTGATCCTCAGGCAGGACGAGGCCGAGGAGAAGACGGCCGGCGGTATATATCTGGCGTCCGCGGCGCAGGAGAAGCCTGAAGTATATGAAGTCGTTGAAGTCGGCCCCGGCGGAATGGTGGACGGCAACGAGGTTAAAATGACCGTCAAGGCCGGCCAGCAGGTTCTGGTGGGCAAGTACACCGGCACCAAGGTGAAGCTGGACGGCGAGGAGTTCACCATAGTCAAGCAGTCCGACATTCTGGCTGTTCTGGAAAAGTAATTAGGAGGCATTTACAATGGCTAAACAGATAATTTACGGCGAAGAAGCACGCAAGGCAATAGAGCGCGGCGTTGACCAGCTGGCCGACACCGTCCGCATAACCCTGGGACCCAAGGGCCGCAACGTGGTGCTGGATAAAAAATACGGCGCCCCCCTTATCACCAACGACGGCGTGACCATCGCCAAGGAAGTGGAGCTGAAGGACCCGTTTGAAAACATGGGCGCCCAGCTTATTAAGGAAGTTTCCACCAAGACCAACGACGTGGCAGGCGACGGTACCACCACCGCTACCGTGCTGGCTCAGGCCATCATCAAGGACGGCCTGAAGAATCTGGCCGCCGGCGCCAACCCCATGGTCATGAAAAAGGGCATCAAGAAGGCCACCGACGCCGCTGTCGCCCGGATAAAGAAGGATTCCCAGCCTGTTTCCGGCTCCAAGGACATCGCCCGCGTAGGCACCATCTCCTCCGGCGACGAAGTCATCGGCACCCTTATTGCCGAGGCCATGGAGAAGGTCAGCCAGAACGGCGTTATCACCATTGAGGAGTCCAAGACCGCCGAGACCTACTCCGACGTAGTGGAAGGCATGCAGTTCGACCGGGGCTATCTCAGCCCCTACATGGTAACTGATACCGATAAGATGGAAGCTGTGCTGGACGATGCTCTGGTGCTTATCACCGACAAGAAGGTCGGCAATATCCAGGAGATCCTGCCCCTGCTGGAGCAGATAGTCAAGACCGGCAAGAAGCTGCTTATCATTGCCGAGGATGTTGAGGGCGAAGCCCTTGCCACCATCATCCTCAACAAGCTGCGCGGCACCTTCAACTGCGTGTGCGTCAAGGCTCCCGGCTTTGGTGACAGACGCAAGGAAATGCTGCAGGATATCGCCGCCCTTACCGGCGGTCAGGTCGTGTCCTCTGATCTGGGCATGGAGCTGAAGGACGCCACCATCGACATGCTGGGCAAGGCCCGTCAG
>CAZLIJ010000088.1:0-6547 GCA_964559305.1 uncultured Oscillospiraceae bacterium
TGAGCTATGATGAGAGTGAAGTTATAATCCTTGTGCAGGATGTTGCTGGCATAGACGGAATACTTGCTGGTGACGGCGTTGTAGCCGAAAAACCACAGCACGATGGAGGCCAGAATAAAGCCCAAAGAGAGCTTTTCGCCCTTGGAAAGGCCCCGCTTTTCCCCGGCCTCGCCGGGGGCGGCGTCCTCCTGTATGCCGTATTTGGCGCTCTCCTCGTGCATTTCCCGCACAAACTGGGGCTCCCGCACGGTGAGCATGAAAACTATAAGAGCTGCCAGCATTATCCCCGCGATCACCGCGAAGTAGCCGGTGTAGCTCATAAGAGAGTTTTTCACCGCGCTGGTGGCGAACACCATGCCCAGCGCCAGCACAAGTATGCCGCCGGCGGAGCCCATAAGGTTTATGATGGCGTTGGCCTTTGAGCGCAGGGGCTTCATGGTGACGTCCGGCATCAGGGCCACCGCGGGCGAGCGGAACACCGACATGGATACAAGCACTATAAGCAAAAGTCCCACAAAGAAAATAAGCGTGGCGGGGGACTGGGCCGTTTCCTGAGCCGCCCAGGCCTGACGGGCGGGGACAACGTAATTAGTGTAGTCAGGATTGGTGAGGGTCTTGCCGTTTTCACTTATCTGACTTGTGATGGCGGTGAATTCGTGCAGAGAATAGTTTTCCGACAGAACAAAGCTCTCCCCGTCGGGGGTCAGCAGCTTTGCGTCGGCTTCGGCGTTATATATGGTCTCCAGCGCGGCGGGATCGTCGATGGCGGAGACAGCGGAGATGCGGCTGAGCTGGGCGTTATCAACAAAGGCAAGACCCACAAAGGCCACCGTGGCCACCAGAGTACCGATAAGGATGAAAGGTGTGCGCCGGCCCCGGGGCGAGCGGCAGCGGTCGGATATGGCGCCGAAAAGCGGCAGCAGGAACAGGGCCAGCACATTGTCCAGCGCCATGATAAGCCCCGACCAGGTCTGGGACATGCCGAATTTATTGGTCAGGATAAGGGGTATGGTGTTGTCATAGGCCTGCCAGAACGCGCAGATGAGAAAAAAGGCAAAGCCCACGCAGATGGTGCGCTTGTAATTGAGCTTCATATTCCGTCCTCCAAATTTTTTGCTGATTTGAGCATACTATATTTTTACCGGCATAACAACATCAATTTCCAATATTATTGACCGCCTTTGTCAGCGGTGATAAAATATCATAAACAAAAAGACGCGGAGGTGCGGCGTGAAAAATAAAAGTATCAAAAGCGGCTCGGACACGCTGAGGAAAGTGGGAAAAGGAATACTAATTCTGCGCGGCGTGAAGCGATTCAACAAAAAGCATCATGTGGCCCGCAAGCTGGCGCTGGCCGCCGGCACAGGAATTTATCTGGTGGCTCCCGGCGCTGCCTCCAGAAAGACCGAGGCGCCCTTTATCCGCAAAAACTTTGCCCACAGAGGGCTTCATACCCGGGACAGGCTGGTGCCGGAAAACTCCATGGCCGCCTTCGAGGCCGCCGCGGCGGCGGGCTACGGCGTGGAGCTGGACGTGCAGCTTTCCAAAGACGGTCAGGTGGTGGTATTCCATGACAACAACCTGAAAAGAGTGTGCGGAGTGGACGCCCGGGTGGACGAAAAGACCTATGAGGAGCTCCACGCCACCAGTCTTTGCGGTACGGCGGAAACGATTCCCCTTTTCTCCGATGTGCTCTCGTGCATCCGGGGCCGCGGGCCCCTTATCGTGGAGCTGAAAACAGGAAAACACAACAGGGAGCTTTGCATAAAGACCCTGCGGCTTTTGAAGGACTATAAGGGCGACGTGTGCGTTGAAAGCTTCGATCCCCGGATAGTCATGTGGTTCCGCTTCCACGCCCCGAAAATTTTCCGCGGCCAGCTGAGCTGCCCCACAAAAGAGTTTGAGCCGAAAGACGCGAAAAAACCCACGTCCATATTCCTTGGCAACTGTCTTATGAATTTTATGGGCAGACCCCAGTTCATCGCCTATAAGATAGGCCGCAAGCCCTTCACGGTGAAGCTTTCCGAGCGGCTGGGCGCCATGCGCTTTGCCTGGACCAGCCACGAGTGGGTGGATGAAAAGAAAAACGACGCCGTGATATTCGAGTTTTATAAGCCCGGCACCGAATTCAAAAAATAAGAAAGACGGAAAAATATGACGGCTGAATTTGAACCGGCACATTTCAAATCCGGAGCGGCTATACTGGCGGTAGGCGAGACCCTGAGAAGGATAGACCCCCGACTTATGGACCACGGGGAGCGGGTGGCGTTTGCGGCCACGGAGCTGTGCCGGCTGGGCGGCTTGGAGCTGGATGAGGAAAAGCTTTTTCTGCTGTCGGTTTTCCACGATATTGGCGCCTATAAGACCGACGAGATAGACCGGATGGTGGAGTTTGAAACACGGGATGTGTGGAATCACTCCATTTACGGCAGCCTTTTTTTAAAGCACATGACGCCCCTTTCGGATATGGCCGAGGCCATACTGTACCACCACTCCTCGTGGACGGATACAGCGGCCTCCGGCTCGCCCTGGGGTGAGTATGCCGCGCTGCTGCATCTGGCGGACAGGCTGGATATCATCGCCCCGCTGGGGCCGGACAGCCCTCAGCTGCGCTTTTTGTGTTCCGGCGGGGACGGGCAGTTCAGGCCGGAGTACGCCGCCCTTTTGAAAAGGGCGCTGGACGGCGGGAAACTGCTTGAAAGACTGAGGGACGGATCCTACGCCGCCGCCAACCAAAAGCTGCTGGACAGCATCGAAATGAGCGACGGGGAAGTGCTGGACTATCTCAAAATGATAGCCTATTCCATAGATTTCAGAAGCGAATTCACTGTCACCCACACCATAAACACCGTGGCAATAAGTCTGGCGCTGGCCGACCGGCTGGAGCTGGACCCGCTGATGAAGGAAAAGATATATATCGGCGCCCTGCTCCACGACGTGGGCAAGATCGCCGTTCCGGTGGAAATACTGGAGTACCCCGGAAAGCTCACCGATGAGCAGATGACCATAATGCGCACTCATGTGGTGGAATCCGAGCGGCTTATAAGAAATGTGGTGACGGACGAGATATGCGACATGGCCGTGCGCCATCACGAAAAGCTGGACGGCTCCGGCTATCCCATGGGACTTACCGGCGAAAGCCTGACGGTGCCCCAGCGGATAGTGGCCGTGGCGGACATTGTCAGCGCCCTGAGCAGCAGGAGAAGCTATAAGGAGCCCTTCCCAAAAGAAAAGACGGTGGGTATTCTGCGCCGCATGGAAAAGTCCCAGCTTGACAAAGAGATGTGCGACTACATATGCGATAATTACGACAGCGTAATGGCGCTCACCGATTCAAGCCGCGCGCCGGTTATACAAAGCTACCGCGCCATAAAAGATGAGTATGAGGAACTGAAAAAACGCTTCGCCGGATAAACTATAAAAAGGGCGCGCCGCGAAATTATATTTCGCGGCGCGCCCTTTTAACCTTATTATATGTCTATGTCCTCCGGCAGAATGGTCATCAGATCATCCTTGCCGGGGGCGTCCATGGCGGCCAGCCGGTTGGACTGGGCCGTGACCATGTCCTCAAAGCGGTTGCGCACATCCCGGCCGTTGCCGAAATTCTCGTCCCGCTCCTTATAGAGCTTTTCAAAGCCTTTACGGGCCTTTTTTTCAGCCTCGGGACTGAGTTTATATCCGTTTTTATCACACTGGGCAAGGAAAATGGTCATCAGCTGCTCCCCGGTGTAGTCGGGGAAGTAGAAATACTTGTTGAACCGGCTTTCAAGACCGGGGTTGGAGGTAAGAAATTTCTTCATTGGCCCGTCGTAGCCGGCCACAATGACCACAAGATCGTTCCTGTGATCCTCCATGGCTTTCAAAATGGTCTCGATGGCCTCCCGTCCAAAGTCGTTTTCCCCGCCGTTTGAAAGGGAATAGGCCTCGTCGATGAAAAGCACGCCGCCCAGCGCGGATTTTATGACCTCCTGGGTCTTAAGGGCGGTCTGACCCACATAGCCTGCCACAAGACCCGAGCGGTCCACCTCCACCAGCTGCCCCTTGGAAAGAGCGCCCAGAGCGGCGTAAAGCCCGCTCATAAGCCGGGCCACGGTGGTCTTGCCGGTGCCGGGATTGCCCATAAATACCATGTGCATACTCATGGGCGGCACAGGCAGGCCGTTTTCCACCCGCAGCTTGCGCACCTTGATGAGGTTGACCAGACTTTTCACGTCTTTTTTGACCTCGTCCAGACCCACAAGGGCGTCCAGCTGAGCCATAAGCTCGTCCATATCCGGCTTTTTTTCCTCCGCGGGGGCTTCGGCGGCGGGGGCGGCCTGGGGCGCGGGAGAGGGGGCGGCGCCGGAATACTTTTCCGTAAAGCTGCCCTCGCCGGTGGTGACAAAATCCAGCGGGTTCAGGCCGTCCTTGGATTTTTTCACGCCGCTGGAATCGCACACGGCGGCCAGCTTGGTTCCGGCCTCGGTTATATACTCGGCCTCGGCATAGTTAACATCGTCGTCGCAGGCGGCAAGGTATAAAAGGATGTTGGTCATCATGCGGATAAAGACCCGGCTCCTGTCCCCGCCGGAGGCGGCGTCCCCCTCGGCAAGACCCCAGAAAAACATGGGCGGCAGGAAAATATCCTCTCTGCATATTTTTTCCGTCATGCTCCACAGCAGCCAGGCGGGCCGGGGCTGATCCTTTGAATATATCTCGTTTGCCATGTCCGCGTGGGCCTGCCCCACGGAGGAGGCGCGGCTCCACAGGGAGAAGGCGCATTTGGTCATGAAGGCGTCCAGCTCAGGGGCCAGCGCCCGGCCGGCGGCCTTGTAAAAGGCCTCTGTGTTGGCCACATATATTTTGTGGAATTCTTCCGGGGAGCGTTTCCAGGTCGTGGGCATTTCGTTGCCTCCAGTTAAATTTATGATTATCCATTATATACCGCCTGCCGGCCCTTGACAATACGAGGAAATATCAGCGGCGGCGGAAGCTTTCAAGATATTCCCGCACGGATTCGGTCATCTCAACGGAAAAATCGCTGTTATATTTTCGCGCGCAAAAAGCCTGCATCCAGTCCTCAAAATCCTCCCCGCCGGGGCTTTTGCCCGGCATACGCCGCAGCTCCGGTGAGCTGAGCCGCCGGTAGGTATTTTCGTGCACAATTATATCCATATCCCGCCGGGGCGGCTTTTCCCGCAGCGCCTGCTGCCGGGTGGGATAGCCGAACACCAGCAGCGCGGCGGGGAAAACATACTCCGGCAGATGCAGCATCTCCCGCTGAGCGGCGGCGTTTTCCATCACATCGCCTATGTAGCAGCTGCCGATGCCCAGACTCCACGCCGCTGTGACGGCGTTTTGCGCCGCGGCCATGGTGTCGGCCACAGCCAGCATAAGGTCGCCCTCTCCCGGCAGACGGGGCGCGCAGCCGGCCAGCTTATAGGCGTCGTACCACTTCTGGGCGTCGGCGCAGAATACCAGCACCATGGGGGCCTGGGCCATAAAGGGCTGATTGTCGCAGCTGACGGAGAGCTTTTCCTTCAAAGCCTGATCGGTGACGTCCAGTATGGTGTAAAGCTGCTGGCAGCCGGCGGTGGGCGCCTGCACGGCGGCGGACAGTATGGCGGCCTTGTCCTCCGGGCTGATGGGCTGGTCCGTAAAGGATCGGACGGATTTGCGCTCTGCAAGACCTTTAAGCGTTTCGTTCATGTTATTTCACTTCCACGGTATTTTTTGGGCAGAGCCCGTTTTTTTTGATTCTATCAGAGCGGGGGGAGCTTTGCAACGAAAGCAAGAAGGTTTAGCAACTATGGGTGTTGAAAAAACGCGCATCCGTGGTATAATATTATGTCGCCTTAGCACGGAACGACATATTATTACATATTTTATTGACCGGAGGTTTTGAAATATGGCAAAAAAACAGTTTAAGGCCGAGTCAAAGAGGCTTCTTGACCTGATGATCAATTCCATCTACACCAACCGCGAGATCTTCTTGAGAGAGATCATCTCCAACGCCTCTGACGCCATCGACAAGCTCTGCTATCTGAGCCTGACCGACGAGAAGGTGGGCATAAGCCGGGATCAGTTCAAGATCCGGGTGGAGCTGGACAGAACAGCGCGCACCGTCACCGTTATCGACAACGGCATCGGCATGACCAAGGAGGAAGCGGAAAATAACCTTGGCGTCATCGCAAAGTCCGGCTCACAGGCCTTTAAGACCGACATGGACGCCCAAAAGGCCGGCGCGGAGGACGTTTCCATCATCGGCCAGTTCGGCGTAGGCTTCTACTCCGCCTTCATGGTGTCCGACAAGGTCACGGTGGAAACCAAAAAGTACGGCGAGGACATGGGCATAAAGTGGGAAAGCTCCGGGGCTGACGGCTACACCGTCACCGAGCTTGACAAGCCCGAAGCGGGCACAAAGGTCATAATGCACCTCAAGCCCGACACTGACGAGGACGTGTACAGCTCCTATCTGGAGACCTGGAAGATAAAAGCCCTTATCAAGAAATATTCCGACTATGTGCGCTGGCCCATCGAAATGGACATAGAGCATCAGGAGCGCAAG
>CAZLIJ010000089.1:0-6535 GCA_964559305.1 uncultured Oscillospiraceae bacterium
TTTGCCGCTGACGTCTGCAAGCTGTTCGTCCCAGCGATTGGCCACGATAAGCGCCGAACAGGCCTTGAATTTTTCAAGCGCTGCTATTACAGGCACGCCGTCAAATTCGCTGCCGGAGCATTCCGGCTCGTATATCACCACCGGCACTCCGGCGGCGGTCAAAGCTGAGATGATGTCGTGCACGGCGCTGCGGCGGAAGTTGTCGGAGCCTTTTTTCATGGCCAGCCTGTATATGCCCACGGTTTTCCCGCCGGAAAGCTTTATGATCCGCTCTGCCGCAAGGCCCTTGCGCAGGGCGTTTGATTCCGAAACGGCCCGGATAAGGGAATTGGGCACACCGGCATAGTCGGACAAAAGCTGGTTTGAATCCTTGGGCAGGCAGTTTCCGCCATAGCCGAAGGAGGGGTTGTTGTAATGCCCGCCGATGCGGGGGTCTTTGGAAAGGCCGTCGATTATCTGGCGGGTGTTCAGGCCCTTTGCTTCGGCAAAGGAGTCCAGCTCGTTGAAAAAGCCGATGCGCATGGCAAGGTATGTGTTGGCAAAAAGCTTCACCGCTTCCGCTTCCGCAGCGCCGGTGAACATTATGGGAACGCCTTCAGCCCTGACGCCCTCCATCAGAAGCCCCGCGAATTCCCGGGCTTTCTCCGTAAGCTCCGGCGCGGCCGCCGGTACGCCCACCACCAGACGGCTGGGGTATATGCAGTCGTATAGCGAGTGGCCCTCCCGGGAAAATTCCGGCACAAATATGACCTTTGCCCCCGGGTGACGGGCAACAAAGCCGTCGGTATAGCCGATGGGCAGGGTGGAGCGCAGCACCACGGCGGCATGGGGATTGGCCTTCACCGCGGCCCCGGCAACGGCCTCCACCACGGAGGTGTCGAAACCGCAGCCGTCACCGGCGGAGTCCGTGGGCACGGCCACAACGATAAAATCCGCGGCTTTGCAGGCTTCATCAGCGTGGGCGGTGACAGTTAAGCGGGGAAGGCCTTTTTTCAGCGCGCTTTCGATCTCCGGGTCTTTTATGGGCGATATGCCCCCGGCGATCTTCTCCCGGCGCTCCGGTGATATATCCACGGCTGCCACATCGCTGCGCTCAGACAGCAGTATGGCGTTGGCAAGGCCGATGTAGCCAAGACCTATAACGGCGATCTTCATGGCTTTTCCTTCTCCTCCGGCGGCAGCTCGCTGCCGTAAAAATCTTTCAGCATGGCTTGGAATTTCCACTTTACGCCCCGCTTTGCGGGAGCCTGGACTATATTCATGCCGGGGTTGTGATTGCCCTCGATAAGCTCCAGCGAGCCGTCGGCAAGCACGGCCACATCCCAGCCCACCACATGAAGGCAGGGCTGGGCGCAGGAGGCTTTTCTGCACAGCTCCACAATATCGTCCCAGCGGGGGATGACCTGACCGCGAAAGCTTTGGCCGGTCACGGGATGGCGGACATACTCGTTGCCGCACTCATCCAGTCCGTCGGTGATTATTACGCCGGTTTTGGCGTCCACCTCGCAGAATATGCCGCCGCCGTGGGCATTGTCCACATTCCGCCCGCCGTTGCCCACGCGCAGCCCCGCGCCGAACACCTCAAACCTTTCGCCGGAAACAAAGGTGATGACCCGCAGGGTGTTTAGAGAGGCGGGGTGGTATTTCGCAAGCTCCGGGGAAGAGGTGAGAAATTCCTCGGCCAGATAGCCGCCCTCCCTGAGCTGGGTAAAGGCGGCGCGGAGATCGGAAACTTCGCTCATATCAAGCTTGCGAAAGCCAATGCCCCAGCTTGAAGTTGGGGGCTTAAGAGCCATAACGGGGTACTTTTTGGCAAAGGCGGCGAACTCCGCCTCGCTTGCTTCCGGCAGATAAAGCCAGTCCCGGCCTATGAAAGGGGAGAAGGTGCGCAGAAAGCACACCTTGTCTTTCAAGATCGCCTCGGATTCGCTGTTGTAGGGGCGCATCAGCAGGGTAGCCTCCACGTCGGTGAGAAATGCCTGCTGCTGAGAAAGGGTGAGCCCGTAAAAGCCGAAGATCATATACTCCGACATGGACACCCGCCGCCCGGGGTTCTGCCGGCGAACCTTCAGGTAGTCCCAGAAAAGTTTTTTCGGCGTGAAGCCGGCGGGCAGCCGGTGCGCGCCGGAGATGTATTCCAAGAATTTCCGCCTGAGAATGGGATAGGCGGCAATATTTTTAATAAGTTTACTTTTCATTCTATTCTTCCAGACATTCCATCAGCAGCGGGTATTTGCCCACCCCGTCGAGCTGAATTATATTTCCGCCGGGATAACCGAAATTGCCCTCGATAAGCTCCGGCCCCCAGGGGGTCAGGGCAATATCCCAGCCCACATAGCCCATGCCGGGCACAAGCTCCATGGCACGGCGCACATATTCCAGCGCCTCGCTGAAAAAAGGTATCTCAAAGCCCGGCATAAGGCGCAGCGTGCCGGGGTGGCGGATGTACTCGGTAAGGGTGGAGTTGTCCCGCCCAAGGCCGCTTACAAGGCCGTTCTCCATATCCACCGGATAGGCCACGCCGCCGCTGTGAAAATTATCCGCCGGGGCGTTCACCCCGCCGCAGCGCAGCGCCCCGCCGATGAAGCGCACATTTCCCACCCTGTCCCGGGCGGCGTTTATTCTCAGGGAGTTTACGCACTGGGGGTTGATTTCATCAAGAGCGGGATGCTGGGTTATTAGCTCCTCCAGCAGCAGCTTTTCATCCACAGCGCGGCGGAAAAATCCCGCGGGATCGCTTATATCCGCGGTGGAAAGCTTTTCAACGCCCGCGCCCTGAGTGGCGGAGCGGGGCTTTATGATAAGGCTTTTTCGTGCGGCGATAAAATCCAGAAGCTCTTTTTCTCCTGCGTCGGGAGCGTAGAGGCATTCCCGCTTTACAAGTCCGGCAAAGACCTTGTTGAAAACGTCCTTTTTGGCCAGCGCTTCTTTTTCCCATGAGGCCGCGCCCGCGTTCAAAAGGGTGTCCGCGGATTTGGAGCGGCCTGAGGTCAGGTATGTCTTACGCCGGGCGGGGGAAAGCTCAAAAAAGCGCAGCACAAAATAGTTTTCCGGCGACGCGCCGTATATCCGGCTGCACAGGGCGGCGTCGGCAAAGTAAAGCCAGGGGCTGCCGCCTCTTAAGCGGGCCAGTGTGCGGGCCATGGTATATATCTTTTCACAGTAGCTTTTTCGCGACATGGTTTCTCCGCTCTATTTTTGGTGGTCGGCCAGTATGGTTTTCAGCGTGTTCCGGCCCAGATTGTCCACGCTGCGACCGCCTGAGCGCAGATCCCGCGTCAGCGCGGCGGAGGCAAGCTCGATAATGGCGCTGGCGGCGGGGGTGGGGATGCCCAGCACCCGGCCCAGCGATTCCAGCATACAAAGCCCTTGGGGCACATCCTCTGAAATATACCGGGAGTCCACGGCAACAGGCCCTTTGGCTCTGGTGGGCATGGCGGCGTACTCATAAAACACGGCCTTGGCGTCCTCGCTTTCGTCCAGGGAGTTGCGGAACTTGCACTCCTCCACATAGGGGGTGGGGGCAAAACCCAGATGCTCCAGCACGGCCATCTTCTCCCCGTCCAGCTTTTCCAGTATGTTCCACACCGAGGGGGTAAATACCTCGTGATACATACAGTAATCCCCGCCGGTGGCCTCAATGCGGGGAATGCTCATCACAGCGCCCACGGTGTGCACTATCATGTTGGGATTGTGCAGCGCCGCTTCCACCACGCTTTCAAGCCAGGTGAAGGGCGTGCCCAGCGCGTCCAGCGGTTTCCGCGCTTCATCAAGGGCGGAGCGGGGATACACGCCCAGCGGGTTGCGCACATTGCGAAAGCCCACGCGAAAATATCCGGGCCGGATAATGCGCCCGTCTATAAACGAGCTTTCCGACTCGGCAGTTATCACTCCCTTATCGCCGCAGCGGCACAGCACATAGGCCGTGGAGAGATAGCCGGGGTTTATAAGCAGCACCTGACCGGCTTTCAGATACGGGGCGATGGCGTCTATAAGCGCCTGATGACAGCCGGTCTGGGTGCATATGAGCACAACTTGGGCTTCGGACACCAGAGAAAGATCCCGGGTCAGGGCGTGTATGCGGGCGGCCCGCACGTCGCCGAACTCATCCATGATAAGGGTGTTGTCATGCTCCGTGAGATATGTGAAATTGTCGTCGTGCATGGAGTGGGAGGTCTTGATAAGCGTGACCTCGTGGCCCTTCAGCGTATAGTCGGCGGCCAGTGAGCAGCCGGTGTTGCCGGCGCCCAGTACGGCGATCTTCATGTTGATTTCTCCTTGAAACAGTAATCACAGCATCTGCCCGAACATAAGATCGGTCCGGCGCAGACGGTTGTTGTCCAGCCCGGCGGCGGGGGTGAAGGTCAGTTCTCCGAAGTAGACCCTGCCGTCCACAATATAAAAATCCGCCCGGACAAAGGGAAAGCCCGCCGACAGAGTGTCAGCATAGCGGAAGGCGTCGTCCAGCCCGGCGGGCCGGGGCAGGGAAAAGCCTTGCGGCGCGCTCTGGGAATCCCGGTTTATGCGCATAAGCTCAAAGTTCCGGTCAAAGAAGTAAAACTTGGGCCAGCCCTCCTCACGGCCGCGGCACAGCATCACGCAGTATGCCCGCCCGTGAAAGCAGTAAAACTTGTAATCCTCCGGCTGAATGCCCTCTTGCGGAGCCAGATACCGCTCCACGATGATCTTTTTGGGCATATCCTTATATTGCAGCTCGGAGTAGTAGGCCCAGAAATCCTCCCGCCCCCACTTTTCCATCTGTCGTTTTGTTTCTTCAATGTCAAGCCGGGACTTTTGGGGGCAGATTATATTGTAGCCGCAGCCGAAATTCCACTTCATGACAAAGCTTTCCGGCAGAGAGTCCCAGTCGATGTCCTCCACCCGGTCATATACGGCTATAAGCTCGTTTAATATTTCCCCGCAGCCCCGCTCCCGGACAAATTCCCGCACCCGGTACTTGTCCGCGCACTGGCGCACCACCGGGTCGGCGCCGAAGCGCTCCAGCTTGAGCTTCAATAGCTTCTCGTTGAGTGTCTGTGGGTCCCGGAGCTTAGGCAGGCGGCCAAATTTTTTCAAAAAAAGCAGCCGGGTGTTCAGCCGGGGAGAAATGTATGAGGTCATGGCGAAAAATTTCCGCCCGGCCTTTTTTTTGAGAGCGTCGCCCATGGCGGCCCTCCTTTCAGCGATCAAAGCTTTCTTTGAAGCTTTTCCACAGTCTGTCCCGCGGAGAAAGCACCGGCGTCATGCCCGCGGGTATGGGCCAGTCCACGGCGATATCGGGGTCGTTCCACATTATGCCGTGCTCATCCCCGGGGCAGTAGTAGTCTGTGACCTTGTACTGGAAATCCGCGGGGCCGGAGAGAACGTAAAATCCGTGGGCAAAGCCCGGCGGAATGTAAAACTGCTTTTTATTTTCGCCGGAGAGTAGCACGCCCTGCCATTTGCCGAAGGCGGCGGAGCCGGGGCGCAGATCAACGGCCACGTCAAAGACCTCACCCGCGCTAACCCGGACAAGCTTGCCCTGGGGGTGGGCTGTCTGATAGTGCAGACCCCTGAGCACGCCCCTTTCCGAGCGGGAGCAGTTGTCCTGAACAAAGTCCATGTTCAGCCCGGCGTCGAAAAAATCCCGCCGGTTGTAGGATTCCATAAACCAGCCCCGCTCATCGCCGTGTACGGCGCTCTCCACCACAAAAAGACCGTCTATACCGCAGGGGCTGACGGATATTCTGCCCATCACAGCACTTCCTTGAGGTAGCGCTTGAGGGCGTCGTGCCAGTCGGGCAGAAGAGCAAAACCGCCCTCGGCCAGATTGGAGGTGTCCAGACGGCTGTTTAGAGGCCGCACCGCCGGCGTGGGGTACTGGTCGGTGGATACGGGGATGACGCTGGATCTTGTGGAGCCGTAAAGATTCAGGGTCTCGCAGGCCAGCTCATAGCGGCTGGCATAGGTGCCTGTGCCGGAGGCGTGAAATACGCCCACCGCGTCGGATTCGGCCATGTCCGCCAGCAGAACCGAAAAGTCCCGGGTATAGGTGGGACGGCCTATCTGATCGTCCACCACCCGTATTTCGGAGCGGCCGCGGAAAAGCTCCAGCATGGTGTGGACAAAATTGTTTCCGCCGGCGCCGAAAAGCCAGGAAGCTCTGACAATGCAGGCGTTTTTCGTCCGCTTTAGTATCTCTTTTTCCCCGCCGCGCTTGCTGTGGCCGTAATGGTTCAGGGGCGCGGGAGTGTCAAAAGGTCTCCAGGCTTTGGTGCCGGAGCCGTCGAAAACATAATCGGTGGAAACATATATGAGTTTTGAGCCGGCGTCGGCGCACATTGCCGCCACGTTTGCCGTGCCGGCGGTGTTCACTGCCGTGCAGGCGGCCTTGTCGGATTCGGCGGCGTCCACCGCTGTGTGGGCCGCGCAGTGTATCACGGCGTCCGGCCGCAGCTCGCCCAGCACCCTTTTCACAGCCTCGGCATCGGTCACGTCCATCTGGTGATGACCCAGACCCACGGCGTCGTGACCGCGCTGGTCAAGCTCCGTCATG
>CAZLIJ010000090.1:0-6405 GCA_964559305.1 uncultured Oscillospiraceae bacterium
CGGTACAGCCACGAAAACGAGCGGGTCGTCGCGCCCTACGGTGCGCACCACATGAATTGCGGCGGATCCTCAGGCAAAACTATATCAAAACCGCGGAACGGCTGGTGCCGTTCCGCGGTTTTTGCGCCTTATGGCTATTACATATCCTTTATCACAAGCTCCGCTATCTGCACGGCGTTGGTGGCCGCGCCCTTGCGCACCTGATCGCCGCAGCACCAGATATTAAGGCCGTCGTCGTTGACCATATCCTCTCTTATGCGGCCAACAAACACCAGATCTTGATTGCTGGTGTCCAGCGGGGCGGGGTACTGCCCGTTATCAAGGTCGTCCACCAGCTTCACGCCCGGGGCGGCGGCGATGGCGGCTCTGGCCTGAGCCACGGATATCTTTTTCTCTGTGCGCACCACCATGGAAACGCTGTGGCTGCGGATAACCGGCACACGCACGCAGGTGCAGTCCACCTTCATCTCCGGCAGGTGCATTATTTTGCGCCCCTCATAGAGAAGCTTCATTTCTTCTGAGGTGTAGCCCTTTTCCTGCTCTCCGCCGATCTGGGGGATGACGTTGTAGGCTATCTGGCGCTGGAACACTTTGGGCTGATAGCTCTCGCCCTTCGCCAGCGCATCCACCTCGTTCATAAGCTCTTTGGGGCCGCCGGCGCCCGCGCCGGACACCGCCTGATAAGAGGAGGCCACGATGGATTTAATGGGGCTTATGGCGTTCAGGGCGTTTATGGCCGTGCAGGCGATGGTGGTGACGCAGTTGGGATTTGCGATGATGCCCTTGTGCTTTTTCACGTCCTGGGGGTTTATCTCCGGCACCACCAGCGGCACCTCCGGGTCAAGGCGGAAGGCGCTGGAGTTATCGATAAACACACAGCCCGCGGCCTTTATGGCGGGGGCAAAATTTTCGGCGATGTTGTTTTCCGCCGCGCCGAACACGATGTCCAGCCCCTCAAAGGCGGCCGGGCAGGCCTCCTCCACTGTCACATCCATCTCTTTGAATTTGACGACTTTGCCCGCGGAATGGGCGCTGGCCAGCAGATGCAGCTCGCCCACGGGGAAATCCCGCTCCGCCAGAATTTTCATCATTTCCTGACCCACGGCGCCCGTGGCGCCCAGTATGCCGACTTTATATTTTTTCATTATATTATCCTCCAAATTTATTTTACAAAGCTTTCGTATATGACTCTGACCGCTTTTTCAAAGTCGGCGTCGTCCACGCCCACGATGATGTTCAGCTCCTCGGGGCCCTGGGAGATCATGCGTATATTGATGCCGTTTCGGCCCAGCGCGGCGAACAGCGCCCCGGAGGAGCCGGGCTGGAAGGCCATTTTCCGGCCAACCGCCGCCACCACGGCGATGCTCTCGGTAAAATCTATGCTGTCCGGCGCCACGGCGGTCTGGATATCGCCAACGATGGAATATATGGCTCCCGCCGCCTTTTCCGTGGACACCACCAGCGAAACTGAATCTATGCCGGAGGGGGTGTATTCCACGCAAACGCCCCGCTTTTCAAATATCTCCAGTATTTTGCGCAGGGTGTTCAGGGATGAGGACATACCGGACTTGGAAACGGTGACGATGGTGAAGCCCCGCTTGCCGGCAATGCCGGTGATTATCCGGTTTTTATCCGCCGGATCCTCGTCGGAAAAGCTCTCCATGATAACGGTGCCGGGGTGATCGGGGTCGTTGGTGTTGCGGATATTCAGGGGTATGTTCTTTTCCCGCACGGGGAAAATGGAGGCCTCGTGGAGCACCTGCGCCCCCATGTAGGAAAGCTGACGAAGCTCGGAGTAGGTGATGCGGCTGATGGTGTCCGGGTCCTTGACTATCCGGGGGTCTGCCATCATAATGCCGGATACGTCCGTCCAGTTTTCGTAAACGTCCGCGTCCAGCGCCGCCGCCGCCAGAGCGCCGGTTATGTCGCTGCCGCCCCGGGTCATCACCCGCACCCGGCCATCGGGCATCACGCCGTAAAAGCCCGGTATGACCACCCTTCTGCCCGTTGCAAGCGCCGCCAGCTCTTTATAGGACGCTTCCTTGTCTATCCCGTCGCCCAGCTTGAATTTCAGCCACATGGCGCTGTCCAGAAAATCAAAGCCCAGATAGTCCGCCATCAGAAGGGCGGAAAAATACTCGCCCCGGCTGACAAGCCAGTCCTGACTTACGCCCGGCTTGAGCTGAACGCGGACCTTTTCAAGCTCGCCGTCAATGTCCACCTTCAGCGAAAGCTCCCGGCATATGCCCCGATAGCGGTCGGATATCATGGTGAATATGCTCTCGCACTCCACGCCGTACTGGATATGGGCATAGCAGAGATATAATAGATCGGTTATCTTGTGGTCGTCGGAGCAGCGCTTGCCCGCGGCGGAGACCACCACTACCCGCCGGGCGGGATCGGCAGTGATTATACTTTTTACCTTTGCGTACTGCTTTGCGTCCGCCATGGACGAGCCGCCGAATTTTGCTACCTTCAGCATACCCTCAGTTTACCCCCGCCATGAAAAATCCCGGGTCAACGGCCAGGGCCGCAGCCGCGTATCTGTGGGCCTCCTGCACGGAGATGGGCTTTGTCAAAAAGCCCTCGCCCCAGGGCTCCTCCACAAGATCGGCAAGCCCAGCGCACTGTGTGGCGGCGCGGAAATAGTAGCGGTGCGCTTCCTTTGAGTTATCGGTTCCCGCCGGGGCCATGGCGTCGGTATAAAAGCTCTTCACGCCGGCCATGATGTCCGCGCAGTCCTCCACGGCGTTGTAGGCCGTGGGATAGCGGCCCGCGCCCTGGCCGTAAAAGCTCTCCCGGCCGGTATACTCGGAATCAAAGGAGATCATGTTGAAGTTTTTGTCCACGGCGGCCTCCAGAGACCCTGCCGCAACGAACTCCGGCTCCACCCACGCGGATACCGCGCCGCCGTTCTTTTTGCCCCGGCCCAGTATGCGGCACACTCTGCCGTGAGCCTCTGCCGCGGCGATGTCCGCCGCCTTAACGTTTCTTATGCCGAACACCGGCACGTCGCCCTCCTCAAGGCACACGCCGAAAGCGGCGTTGGCGGAGATAATGCACTTGCGCTGTATGTCCAGTCCGTCGATGTCGGCGGAGGGGTCGGCCTCGGCATAGCCCAGCTTCTGCGCCTGGCTGAGCACCTCGCCGAAATCCGCTCCGTTTTTGTGCATGGCGTCAAGAATGAAGTTTGTGGTGCCGTTCATTATGCCGGAAAACTCGCTCACCGGGTTTATCCGGGACACCCGCTCCAGATTAACAAGCCAGGGGATGCCGCCGCCCACGGCGGGGGTGCAGCGGAACGCCACGCCCATTTCCTTTGCCAGCCCCACCAGCTCTTTATAATAGTGGGCCACCAGATGCTTGTTGGCCGTCACCACGTTTTTGCCCGCCTTCATGGCCGCTGAAACGTATTCAAAGGAGGGGCTCAGTCCGCCCAGCACCTCCACCACGGTGTCCACTTCGCTGTCATTTAATATAGTATCTATGTCCTTCACGGCCTTTTCGCCCAGCTCCGGACGGTCCCGGCGCACAAGGACATACTTCACTTCCATGTCGCTTCTTTTGGATACTATATCCAAAACGCCGCCGCCCACAGTGCCGCAGCCCAGCAATCCGATTATCATTTCTGCCTCTTTCCGTGTCTGTCTCTCAGATAAACACATATGTATTTGAAGTGAGAACAATATAACACACCCGCCGGCACTTTACAAGGGTAATATCGTAGAATTGCGCTAATTTGGCGGGGATTTAATTGTTAATTTCTACTAATTATGTTTTTTGGCAATAAAAGGCGGCTGTGGCTGGCGGTGGTCAATATATGGTGTTTTGCCCACAAAAACTTTCAATATATCCCGCCTTTCGCGCAAAAATCCGGCTCCGCAATTTAGCGCGTGAAAATTTTTGCAAGTTTTTACTCGCTGTTATTCATTTTGTCCCTTGAAATACCGCCCGTCAGAGGTTATAATGCATATGTCTTGAATTTTTGATGTCCGGCTTGTTCAAAACGGCTTTGCCGGATGGTCAAATCATTTTTTAGCTGGAGGGAAATAATATGAAGAAGCTTCTCGCGCTGACGCTGTGCCTGTGCATGGTGTTCGCACTGTGCGCCTGCGGCGCCAAGACCGAAACTCCGGGCACGTCCGATGCGGGCTCCGCGCAGACCGCCGCCACCGACACCACCACTGTGGCCGTGGGCGCCGTGGTCATCGCCCGGGACGACGTCCCCACCGACGAGATATATAATTTCGTCAAGACCATTTTTGACAACAAAGACGCCATCACCCAGCAGCACGCCAAGGGCGCCGAGCTGGATCTTGATTACGCGTCCTCCATCACCTCCGTGCCCTATCACCCCGGCGCGGCCAAGTACTTTGAGGAGCAGGGCAAGAAGGTCGCCTCCGTCAAGGACGGCGCCGGCACCGGCACCGCTTCCGCTCTCACCTTCGGCACCGGCGGCGAGTCGGGCACCTATTACGGCTTCGGCGGCGTGCTGTCCCAGTACGTATCCAGCAACTCCGACGTCTCTGTCACCGCGGTCACTTCCGACGGCTCCAAGGCCAATGTGGAAGATCTGGCCTCCGGCGACGTGCAGATCGCCTTCGTCCAGTCCGACGTTATGAGCTATGCCTACAACGGCGAGCGTCTTTTTGACAAGGCCGTCACCGGCTTCTCCGTGGTAGCCGCCCTTTACACCGAGCAGGTGCAGATCGTCACCACCAATTCCGCCATCAAGACGGTTGAAGACCTGAAGGGCAAGACCGTTTCCATCGGCGCCGCCGGCTCCGGCGTTTACTTCAACGCCATCGACGTGCTTCAGGCCTACGGTCTTACCGAGCAGGACATCAACGCCAAATATCAGAGCTTCGGCGACAGCGCCGACAGCCTGAAGGACGGCAAGATCGACGCGGCCTTCATCGTGGCCGGCGCTCCCACCACTGCCATCACCGATCTGGCCACCGCGGGCCCTGTGTATCTTGTCAGCCTTGACAAGGCCCACACGGATACCCTGCTGGCCGCATCGCCCTTCTATGTGGCTTACACCATCCCCGCCGCGACCTACGCCACCGGCAAGTAATCGTCCGATAAACGTACTTACGGACTGCGGCGTCCCCTCAGGGGGCGCCGTAGTCCCTGTTGTCTAAAAACACCGGCAGTCCGGTATTTTTAGACAACAGGCAAATTCTGTTTCCCCGCGAGTATCTATCATCCCGTATGAACGGAGGAATGTTTCATGTCCGCAAAAAAGAAAGACCCGATCCCGGACGCCGCCCCGGCGGATAATTCTGCCGAGGACATAATGCGCAAATACGACAAGGAGTCGGCCACCCGCATCTGGGAGGGCGTCCCCGGCGCTGCCGTAAAAATAATTCTGGCAGCGTTTTCCGTATACTGCATCTGGTCCACCCTGTTCAGCACTGCCGACCTGCCTATAAGGCTGACGGCGTTTCTGGGCCTTATCGTGATAATGGGATATCTGACCTATCCTGCCAGCAAAAAGCACGTCCGCCCCAACTATATGCCCTGGTACGACGTGGTGCTCATGCTGCTGGGCGCGGGTTCGTTTTTCTATTACTGCTTCAACTATATGACCCTTGTGAAGGTCATCACCAGCGCCTCCAAGCTCAACCCCGGCGGAGAGGGCGCGCTGTCAAACGCGCTGTTTTTCATTATAATCGGCGTAATCGGCATTTTGTGTCTGGCGGAGCTTTGCCGCCGCTGCGTGGGTCTGCCTATCCTTTTCGTGGTGGGCGCGCTGCTTATCTATACCTTCGTGAGCATGATGAGCAACGGCCAGGACTTTATGCGGGTGCTGGCAAGAGTTATCTACACCATGTTTTACGGCACCTCCGGCATTATGGCCACGCCGGTGCAGGTGTGTCTAAAATTTATCGCCGTATTTATTATCTTCGGCGCGTTCCTTGAGCGCACGGGAATTTCCAGCTTCTTCATTGATCTGGCCAACTCCCTTGTGGGCTCCGCCGCAGGCGGCCCGGCCAAGGTGGCCGTCATATCCTCCGCCCTGTGCGGCATGGTGTCCGGCTCCTCCGTGGGCAACACCGTCACCACCGGCTCCGTCACCATCCCCATGATGAAAAAGACCGGCTACAAGCCGGAATTCGCGGGGGCCGTTGAAGCGGCTTCCTCCACCGGCGGTCAGATAATGCCGCCTATCATGGGCGCCGCCGCCTTCCTTATGGCGGAATATATGGGCAAGACCTACGGCCAGGTGGCCGTGTGGGCCATTCTGCCCGCCATTTTGTATTTCACCGGCATTTTCATCGCCGTCCATCTGGAAGCCAAAAAACTGGGGCTGAAGGGCGCGGCCAGAAAAGATCTGCCGAACTTCTGGAAATTGCAGAGATATATCTACCTGCTGCTGCCGCTGGTGCTGCTGCTACTGCT
>CAZLIJ010000091.1:0-6366 GCA_964559305.1 uncultured Oscillospiraceae bacterium
CTCTGTCGGGGCAAAGCCGCTCCGGCGCGCCGTCGCAGATTTTGAATATCGCGTTATAGACCTGACCCCGCCGGGCGTCCATCACGGGGCAGACATAGCCCCCCGCGGCAAGGCCGTTGTAGGCCATGGTCTCCAGCGTGGAGACCCCCGCGCAGGGCTTTTCCGCCGCCCAGGCAAGACCCTTGACCGTGGACACGCCTATGCGCACTCCGGTGAAAGAGCCGGGGCCGTGAGCCACGGCGAAAAGATCTATATCCTCAAGCCTGTATTCCGCGTTTTTAAGCAGATCCTCTGCCATGGGCAGCAGGGTGCGGCTGTGGGTCAGCCCGCTGCACTGGCTGTACTGGGATATGAGCGCCCCGTCTTTGGTCAGGGCCACGGACGCGGGTCTGGCCGTGGATTCAAATGAAAGTATCAGCATTCTCCCGCCTCCGAAATTGTGATTTTCCGCTGATTGTCGGATATCTTGTCTATGCGCACCACCAGCTCGTCCCCAAAAAAGGCGTCACTGACGTTTTCGCTCCACTCCACGGCGCACACGGCGCCCCGGTCGAGATAGTCCTCCCAGCCGATGTCGAAAAGCTCGTCGGAGCTTTTGAGCCGGTACATATCAAAATGGATAAGCTCCCGCTCTCCCAGATATTCGTTTACAATCGTAAATGTCGGGCTGGACACCCGGCAGGTAAGCCCCATGCCCCGGGCCATGCCCCGCACAAAGGCGGTTTTGCCCGCGCCCAGATCGCCGTACATGGCCACCACAGTGCCGCCTTCAAGGTTTTTGGAAAATTCCTCGCCGGCTTTTTCGGTTTCGGCTTCGCTGTTTGTTATGATCGTTTGCATAATCGGCCCCGCAAGCTTCAGTAAATTTTCTATGGTATTATAACACCTTGATTGCCGTTGCGTAAAGGGCAATTATGTGATAAAATAACTCCCGCCTGATTTCAGGCGTCAGTAAATGTGTTTTTGAAAGGCGGTGACTGCCACGAAAAAGATATGGCCGGCGGTGAAAAGCTTCTGTAAACGGGCGGATATGCTTCTGCTGGCGCTGTGCGTTATCTCGTCGGTATTCGGCATCATCGTCATCCGCTCTGCCACGCTGACTTACGACAACCCCAACAAATTCGTGTTTGTACAGCTTCTGTCCATGCTGATGGGCGTGGGCGCTTTCGTTTTGCTCACAGTTATCGACGCGGATATAATAGCCGACAAGTGGTTGTATCTTTGCATTTTCGACGTGCTGTTTCTGCTGCTGCTCATCCCTCTGGGCGTGGACGCCGGCACCGGCAACAAAAGCTGGCTGAGATTTTTCGGCATCGGCATACAGCCCTCGGAGGTTGTAAAGGTGGTATTCATTATCATCCTTGCAAAGCAGATATCCTACCTCAAGGAATATAAAGACCTGAACGCCCCCTGGTCGGTGGCTCAGGTGGCAGTGCATTTTATACTGCTGTTCGGCCTTATCGTGGGCATATCCTCCGATCTGGGCAGCGCGCTTATAATCATGTTCATCTTCATCATCATGCTGTTTGCGGCTGGTATAAAATGGTATTGGATAGGCTTAGGCGCGGCTGCCACGGCGGCGGTCATACCCCTCGCGTGGAAATACCTTCTCCATGACTACCAAAAACAGCGTATTCTCGCCCCTTACGATCCCAGCGTGGACCCCACGGGAGACAGCATAGCCTGGCAGGCAAACCAGTCCAAAATGGCTCTGGCCTCCGGCAGGCTCACAGGCACCGGGCTTGGAAACGGTCCCCAGACTCAGTCCTCCGCCCTCACCGGCAAGCACACCGACTTCATTTTTGCCGTCATAGGCGAGGAACTGGGGCTTATAGCCTGCGTCATCGTCATATTGCTGCTTACGGCTATAATAATCCGCTGCTGCGTTGTGGGCGCCCGCTCGGGCAACACCTTCAATATGCTCATCTGCTTCGGCGTGGCCTCCGCCATCACCTTCCAGACCTTCATAAATATCGGTATGTGCATGGGCATCACCCCGGTCATCGGCATAACCCTGCCCTTTTTCAGCTATGGCGGCTCGTCCATGTTCACGCTGTTTGCCGCCATGGGTCTTGTTTCCGGCGTCAAATACCGGCGAAAACCCAAGCGATTTACGATCTCCTATTAGCGTCAGCGCTTTTCATAATAACGCCCCGGGCAGCAGTCAAACAAAGACCGCTGCCCGGGGTTCTTTTTATTCCGGCGCTTCAGCCGGCGTTCATATTTGCTTTGGTCATATACTCATACAAGAACTGACCGTGGGACTGCTCCTCGCTTTGTATCTTATTGAGTATCTTCCGCAGCGGCGGCTGGGCAAATTCAAAAACGGATACCTCGTACATCCCGGATATCTGCTTTTCTTCGCTCAGGCCGTCCTGGCAGAGATAAGCGTCGGCATTTTTGTCCGCGTCGTTATTATAGCTGACGGTTTCCGGCACTGTGGGGGTCGGAGCAGAATTAAGGGCAGCCTGACTGTCCGTACCGGACATTATTGTCTGGAGCTCATTGAGATGGGCCTGCTCCACCTTGCAGATGTCGCTGAAAAGGTTCTTCAGTCCCAGCTCCTTTGCCTCAGATGAGCTTTTGATATACTTGTCGATGGACAGCTTTTCCGCAGCCATCAGATCCTTGATCAGCATTTCTTCCTTGTTTGATAGTGTCATAATAATTCCTCGCTTATATTTGTTGTGGGTCGTATAACTTAAATTTCCCATATAAGCGAAAAATATTCAGAAGTCCTGTTCAAAGAAAATCCGCGTCGTTGGACGCGGATTTTTTTAATAATTATTGCCGGGGGTATATCCCGCCGAGTTCCGCAGTGCTTCGTAGTAAAGCACATAGCTCAGCTGGGTATAGGGCGTGACCCAGATGCTCACAAAGGGGATAATCTCAAGAATATACCAGCCGATAAAGCTCAGGTCCATCACAAAAAGCTCGGCTTTGCGCCCGGTCATCATTCTCTTGCTCTCGCTGATGCAGGCCAGCGCGGACTTTTCGGGATTATCCAGCAGGATGAACAGCGCCATCCTGTACCGGTAGGCGGCGATTATGCCCGGCACCACCAAAAGAAGGCTCCACAGGGCAATGAAAATGCCCATCAGTATGTCAAGCCAGATGATGCGGAAAAAAATGCCGAAGCCGTCCAGCAGATTGCCATAGCCGCAGTTCATGTGCCGGGCGGTATTCATGCAGAAAATTACAAATCCAGCGGAGACCACAACGGTCGTCAGCCGCAGGGCAATATCCAGAATAACGGCGAAAGCGCCGGGGTGGTAATCGCGGACAATATCTTCAAAGTAGCCGTAATTGCCGGAAATGAGAGCGTTGGAATATTCGCTGACGCTGACCTGCACGCCGGTGAGCTTAACGCAAAGGGTGTTGAGCACATAGATTATCAAAACGAATACCAGACCCACGAGTATGGGGTTGGGGCTGGCGGAACCCATGAGGTTTCTGGCCTCCTGCTTTATTGCCGGACGATTCATTTCCATAACGAGCTCCTCCATCGGCTAAGTTTGTCGTTATATTATCGCACAATCCTCACTTGTTTGCAATAGCCGGCATAGGTTGAAGCAGGAAGGGAGAACCGCTCATGGACGATGAAAAAACTCTTATAACGCCGAAGCTGAACGCCGTATGGGGCCGGGTCACAGCCCGGGAGGAGTTTGCTCCCCCCGTAAGGCGGGAGGACTACGGCAGCTTCTGCATAATCCCCGACCCCTGCCAAAAGAGCTGTGCTGTGCGCTTTGCGCCGGAGGTTTAGGCGGGGAACTGAAAAAATCCACAAAAAGCAAAATTTATTTTTATATAACTTGACAAAAGAATTTCAAGATGCTATTATTCATCCAAACCGTTGATGAAGAGCAAGTAAGCTCACGCGAACCGTTGCAGAGAGCCGGCGTTGGTGGAAGCCGGTACGGGGACATGGGTCTGAATGGACTTCGGAGGGCAGCCGATGCAGATTGCGGAGGTGTGCCGGAGCAGGGCGCTCCGTTAAAAAATGCCGGTATGTGTAGGCATACGCTAAGCGGGCGTGAAAGCGCCAAGCCGGGTGGCACCGCAGGAGACTGATTTACAGCTCCTGTCCCAGCAGTTAATTTTACTGCGGGACAGGAGTTTTTTGTCGTCCCGCGTGCCTGATAAACTCAGGCGGAAAGGAGCACACCATGTCAGAACAGAAAATCCCTTACAAAATCTATCTTGAAGAATCCGAAATGCCCACGGCATGGTATAACGTCCGGGCCGATATGAAGGTCAAGCCCGCTCCGCTGCTGAATCCCGGCACCGGCAAGCCCATGAGCTTTGACGATCTGCGTCCTGTGTTCTGCGACGATCTTATCCGGCAGGAGCTGAACAACGACGACCGCTATATCGAGATTCCCCAGGAGATAAGAGATTTTTACAAAATGTACCGTCCCTCCCCGCTGGTGCGGGCCTACTGCCTTGAAGAAAAGCTGAAAACACCGGCGAAGATATACTACAAGTTTGAAGGCAACAACACCTCCGGCAGCCACAAGCTGAATTCCGCCATCGCTCAGGCCTACTACGCCAAAAAGCAGGGGCTAAAGGGCGTCACCACCGAAACCGGCGCCGGCCAGTGGGGCACGGCACTGTCCATGGCCTGCGCCTATATGGGGCTGGACTGCCGGGTATACATGGTCAAGGTCAGCTATGAGCAAAAGCCCTTCCGCCGGGAGGTCATGCGCACCTACGGCGCAGCCGTGACCCCCTCCCCCTCCGAAACCACCAATGTGGGCAGAGCTATTCTGGCCGAGCACCCCGGCACCGGCGGCTCACTGGGCTGCGCCATTTCCGAGGCCGTGGAGGCCGCCACCTCCGCCCCCGGCTACCGCTATGTACTGGGCAGCGTTTTGAATCAGGTGCTGCTGCACCAGAGCATTATCGGCATGGAGACCAAGGCCGCGCTGGATAAATACGGCATCAAGCCCGACATTATCATCGGCTGCGCCGGCGGCGGATCAAACCTTGGCGGACTTATCTCCCCGTTCATGGGCGAAAAGCTCAGGGGCGAGGCCGATTACAAATTCATCGCCGTGGAGCCCGCCTCCTGCCCCAGCCTTACAAGGGGCAGATTCGCCTATGATTTCTGCGACACCGGCAAGGTATGCCCCCTGGCAAAGATGTATACTCTCGGCTCCGGCTTCATCCCCGCGCCAAACCATGCCGGCGGCCTGCGCTATCATGGCATGAGCCCCATACTCAGCCATCTTTACCACGACGGACTGATGGAGGCCAGAAGCGTTGAGCAGACCTCCGTGTTCGCCGCCGCCGAGGAATTTGCCCGGGTAGAGGGCATACTTCCCGCCCCGGAATCCAGCCACGCCATCAAGGTGGCCATGGACGAGGCCATAAAATGCCGGGAGACCGGCGAAGAAAAGACCATCGTTTTCGGTCTTACCGGCACCGGTTACTTCGACCTTTACGCCTATAAGCAGTTCAACGACGGCGCCATGTCCGACTATATCCCCACCGACGAGGAGCTCCAGCAGGGCTTTGACAGCCTGCCGGTCATAGAATAAGCTTCCGCATTCAAAAAAATCAGCCCGGAAAAGTCTTTTGACTTTCCGGGCTGATTTCTATTCCGCCGCAAATCGGGCAAGGTTCTCGTTCAGCGCCGCGTAGAAGCGGCTTATGTGCAGTCCGTCCGCCAGGGCGTGATTTACCAGCACGCTCACCGGCATCAGCGTTCTGCCGTTGACCTCCCGGTAGCCGCCCCAGCTTATTCTGGGGTTGGAATCCGCCGGTGAGGGCGTGGGCTGGACAAGTCCCGTATAGCTAAGCCATGGCAGGCTTGTGATGAACATCAGGGGCAGAGTATCCTCTCCCTCGTCAAGGCTTGGCGCTTCCAGCGCCAGCCGCTGCCGCTCAAGGGCGTAGGGTATGAATTCGTCCACCGTAAGCTCGTATTCCAGCAGGCAGTAGCAATAGGTCCCATCCGGCAGCGCCAGCGTGTGGGAGGTGGGGCAGGAGGAATACTCAACTATTCCCTCCCCGTCTATGCGCCGCCTGAGCTCCGGCACGGAGATCGCCGCCGTGGCCGCCTGATAGAGAAAATTGAGGAAAAAAGGCGTCTCCCGCCGGTGCACGGCATCCAGGAAGTCCGTTATATCCACCTCCGCCGTCAGGCCCACATAGGGGTATGCCATTTTTCTGAAATAATCGAAGTGTTCCCGCCGGGGGTAGGTATCCATATCTATTCGTACAGCTTCCAGCATATTATTGTCTCCTGTTTAATAATGTGTATATATTACTACCCGTTTGCGTACATTTCAACGCAAAACAGATCTGCGGCCGCTTTCACGGCCGCAGATCTGTTGAGAAATGTATGATAGAGAGAGGATTGTT
>CAZLIJ010000092.1:0-6353 GCA_964559305.1 uncultured Oscillospiraceae bacterium
CTTTACGGCGTGGTCTACGACCGGGTGGGCGCCTATACCGCCAACTACGCATTTTACGGCGCATCCGCCGCGGGTCTGGCGCTGTGCTGCTTTTCAGGCGGCGGGGCGGCGCGGATGTTCGCTTCCATGCTGTTTCTTGGTCTGGGTTTCTCCATGGTATCCGTAAGCCTTCCCATCTGGGCGGCTGATCTGTCTGAAAGCCGGGATTATCCCGAGGTGCTGAAAAAATTTCAGATGGCCAACATGGCCGGCGGTCTTATCTTCAATATGCTGCCCGGCCCGGTGGCCGACCGCTGCGGCAGCTACATTCCGGTTTACATAATTTTCACCGTGGTATGTCTGCTGTCGGCGGTAGCCGTCCAGACAGTATATGCACGGCGCAGGGCAAAAATCAAAGCAAGCGCCTTGCAGAAATAAGAATTTCTAATATCAAGTTTCTTGAAATGCCGCCATGATTGTGATAATCTTAAAACAACAATCTGTTGGAGGTAGCTCACATGAAAAAAGAACTGTTCTCAGGAACATTTTTTCTGATAATTTCAATACTTTTAACTGCCGCGGCAGCGGCGGAGATAATGTCCGGCACGCCGGGAGTTTTCACTATCCTGCTGTCAATATCCTCCTGGCTCACCTACGCCTCGGCAAAAGAGGACGGCCCGATTAAGGGCGCCAGACTCGGCGCCGGCACGGTGAAGGCCATGTACATAGTGGGCTGGGTGGTAGTCGGCATAATAGCCGTCAGCGCTCTTGTGGTCATGTTTTTCCCAAGCCTCATATACAACGGTATATACAACTACGGCAATTTTTATTTTCATATTCTCCCCTCCGGCTCTGACATGAGCGACATATTTAACTTCTTCAGCTACGCGGGTACGACAGCGTTTGTATGGATGGGTCTTGCCATGCTGCTTGCGGCAGCGGCGATGGCCGTGATAAACCTTTTGTATGTCCGCTCGCTTTTGTCTTTTGCCCGTTCTGTCAGAGACTCCGCTCAGGCGGACGTCTGGCAGGTGGAGAAGGCTTTAACCGTCAGCCGCTGGATGTTTGTGCTGGGCATAATTGCCGGCACCGGAATACTGGGTATTGGCAAAGACAGTATTTCCGCCTTTGCCGCCGGCTGCGCCGGCTCGGCAATGATAGTGGCTTCAAAATGGATAAAATTGAGGATCGTACCCACCTGCGCCGAACCGGGCTGTGATCAGCCCACCAGCGAGTGGTATTCACCGGAAAACTGATTTTGTTTTATAGCCGCCTGAAAAGGCGGCTTTTTTATATAGTCCGCCGGCCATATTGGTTACGTTCAGGCTGAAATGTATATTGTGGTTTTCGTGGTATATGTGTTATAATAATTTATTCCGTTTTTGCGCTATAACACACACAAGAGAGGGATTTTTTTGAAACAAAGAGTAATTTCCGCGGCGGTCATGATAGTTCTGGCGGTGGGCTGTATGCTGATATCGCCCTTCACCCGGATATTGTTGTTCACCGCTGCCGCAGTTCTGAGCATTAGGGAACTCAAAAACGTGTTTCACCTCATGGATATAAAATGTGTGGACTGGGCACTTTATATGTACATCGGCGGCCACGCGGCGTTATGTGCTGTGAGCCTTTACTTCGCGATCTCCCCGGTCACTTACATCGCCTGGGCATTTTTCGCCGTATTTTGCGGTATGCTCTCGGGAATCGTGTCCGAAGCCGTCCGCGGCAAGGGCGCGATGGCCACCATGGGCATACTGGTCTATCCCCTTTTCTCCTACGCCGCCATCACGCTTATCAGCATAAATGACGGCTGGGCCGCTGTTTTTATTCTTGCGTGTCTGGCCACATGGATCTGCGATTCCTTCGCCCTTTTCGGCGGCAAGGCCTTCGGCAAGCACAAGGTGGCGCCTTATGTCAGCCCCCACAAAACGGTGGAAGGCTGTATCTGCGGCGCTTTGTCCTCCCTGCTGGCCGGCGTGATATCCTTTTTCATTATACGCGCGCTGGAAGCGCCTGTGGATATGTGGATATGCCTTGTGGTATCCCTTATTGCCTCAACCTTCGGGCAGGTAGGCGATCTTGCCGCGTCGCTGCTCAAGCGCATGGTGGGCCTGAAGGATTATTCAAACCTCATTCCCGGCCACGGCGGCATGATGGACAGGGCGGACAGCCTGCTGTTCTCCATCCCCGCGGCATGGTACTGCCTGTATATTTTGCAGGCCATCTGACAGGAGAAAACAAATGCTGGATTCATCCGAAGCCAAGCGTATGCTGCTGATAATAAACCCCGTATCCGGCAAAAAGCTGGCGCAGCGATCCCTGCCGGAAGTGATAAAGCTGTTCAGCGACGGCGGATATTTTGTCACTGTTATGGCAACCTCCCGCCGGGGCGACGCCACTGCCTTTGCCGCGCAATACGGCGGGGACTTTGACCTTATCGTGTGCGTGGGCGGCGACGGCACCCTTAACGAGGTCGTCACCGGCATGGTTGAAAAGCGCGTGGACACGCCCCTGGGATATATCCCCGCCGGCAGCACCAATGACTTTGCCGCCTGCCACAAGCTGTCCTCCGACATGATCACCGCCGCCCAGAATATACTCGTCGGCTCCCCCGCACAGTTTGACGTGGGCCGCTTTGGCGACGCTTATTTTAATTATGTTGCCGCTTTTGGAGCTTTTTCCTGGCTGTCCTACACAACGCCGCAAAACCTGAAAAACGTTTTCGGCCACTCGGCGTACATTATGGACGCAGTGAAGGATCTTCCCCGGGTCAAGTCGGAATGGCTCAGCTTCAACGCCGGCGGTAAGACCTATCAGGGAAACTTCATTTTCGGCGCCATCTGCTCGTCCACCTCCGTGGCCGGCGTTTTTGAGCTGCCGGAAAACATTGTGGACACCTGCGACGGTATGTTTGAGGTGCTGCTCATCCACGAGCCGCCCACAATAATCGATTATCAGAACATCATCCGCTCCAGGCTGACAGTGGATTCCCGCAAAAAGCACACCGACTGGTCACTGGACGGCGAACACGCGGTTGCGGCGCAGAATATGGCCGTTGAGATCCTGCGGGGCGTCGTGACGCTTATAAGCTGAATATTTTCTGCGTACAACAGCAGCCCGCGCCATTATAGGCGCGGGCTGCTGCTGTACGCTATTTACAAATAAATATATGTATGCTATTATACTTCCTCGTGTTACTAAGATAAGCAGGTGATTTTTTTAATGGATGAAACCAACAGCGAAAACAGGCTTCTTATGTTTGAACGGGAGCCTGTCGGCAAGCTTCTGCTGAAGTTTTCCATTCCATGTATCATATCCATGGTGGTCAACTCCATATACAACATTGTCGATCAGATATTTATCGGCTGGGGCGTGGGCTATCTGGGCAACGCCGCCACCAACGTCACATTCCCCCTTGTTACCATATCGCTGGCAGTAAGCACCCTCATCGCGGACGGCTGCGTGGCCTATTTCAGTCTAAAATTGGGCGAGCGGAACTATGACGACGCCGCCTATACCATGGGCAACGGAGCCATGATATCTCTGGCGGCGGGCATATTCATTACCGTGCTGGCAGAAATCTTCATGGGGCCCATACTGCATCTTTTCGCCGCCACCGACTCCGTATTCGATTACGCTTACACCTATGCCCGCATCACCATGCTGGGTGTGCCCTTCGTGTGCCTGAGCATGACGGTATCCAGTCTCATAAGAGCTGAGGGCAATCCCCGCTACGCCATGATATGTATGCTGTCCGGCTGTGTGGTCAACATCGTGCTGGACGCCTGGTTTGTGCTGGGTCTGGGCTGGGGCGTGGCAGGCGCCGCATGGGCCACGGTTATCGGCGAGGTGCTCAACTGCGTTCTGGCTCTTGTCTATATCCCCAGATTTCGGGACATAAAGTTCAAATTTGAAAATATGCGCCCCCGGTGGAAGATTCTGGGCGGCTTTCTGCCTTTGGGCATATCCAGCTTTTTCACTCAAAGCGCCTTTGCCATTTTGCAGATATGCATGAACAATATGCTGGTAAAGTGCGGCGCCGCCAGTATTTACGGCCCCGACATCCCCATGGCGGCCTTCGGCATAGTGATGAAGGTAAACTCCATTATCGTCAGCGTCATGGTGGGTCTTGGCATCGGCAGCCAGCCCATAGTTGGCTATAATTACGGCGCAAAAAACTATGGCCGGGTCAAAAAGACTTATCTGCGCACTATCATCACCGGCACCATAGTGGCGGTGATAGGCTGGGTATGCTTTCAGCTTTTCCCCCAGACCATCGTCAGCGCCTTCGGGCAGGAATCAGCGCTGTATAATCAGTTTGCCGTGCAGTGCTTCCGCGTATTTCTGTGCACGGTATTTCTGCTGGGCGCCATCATTCCCACCGGCATCTTCTTCCAGTCCATCGGCAAGCCTTTAAAGGCCATGATATCGTCCATGTCCCGCAGCCTTCTGTTTTTTATTCCCGCCATGTTTATTCTGGGCGGGACCTACGGGCTGGACGGCATACTCTGGGCAGGCCCGGTGTCAGACGTGCTGGCCATCATCCTTGTGGGTTCTCTGGCAATTTCAGAGATGCGCAGAATAACAGCCCTTGAAAAAGCCCGGCTCTCCGGCACCCCGGCGGAGGAATAAGACAATAAAAAATGAAGACCTTACGGGTCTTCATTTTTTCAGACTGTCAAATAACTGAAAAAAGTAACCGCGGACTTAATCCCGCGGGGGAGTGTGAGGGGGCGGCAGCCCGCCTCATTTCTGATAAATAGCCGCCGTAAACGCTGATATATCAGCGTTTACGGTGAGCGGAGCGAAGTTTTTCGCGAGATAGCGCTTTCGCAAAAAACACGGCGTTTTGAGCTTGTCAAAAAAGACCAGGGGCTTTTTTGACAAGCTCAAAAAATGAAGACCTTACGGGTCTTCATTTTTTATTTTCTCTTTGTCTATCTCCCCGTGGAGCCATGAAAGGGCGTCAGAAAGGGTGCCCACCGCGTCAATGAGCCCGCAGTTCACGGCTTCCTCGCCGTATATAACGCTGCCCACATCGTTGGCAAGCTCGTCCGTGTTGGTCATAAGCTCAATATATTTTTCCCTTGGCACCTTGGAATGGTTCATCACAAAAGAGACCACCCGCTCCTGTATGCGGGCAAAATAATTATAGGTCTGGGGCACGCCGATGACCACGCCGTTCAGGCGCACCGGGTGTATGGTCATGGCGGCGGAAGGCGCTATCATAGACCTTTTTGCCGCAACCGCCAGCGGCACGCCAATTGAGTGGCCGCCGCCCAAAACCAGCGACACGGTTGGTTTTTTCATACCCGCTATCAGCTCCGCTATGCCCAGCCCGGCCTCCACGTCGCCGCCCACAGTGTTGAGCAGTATGAGCAGGCCCTTTATCTCCTCCGATTCCTCCACCGCCGCCAGCAGCGGCATGATGTGCTCGTATTTTGTGGTCTTTGTGTCCTCCGGCAGCACCTGATGCCCCTCTATCTGGCCGATAATGGTCAGGCAGTGGATCTGCGCAGCTGTGGCGGAGCCGAAATTCTTGACTTCGTTTTGAGCTTTTTGTTCGTCCATTAATACATCACCCCGCTATATTCTTGCCGGGGCGGTGAAAAAATATCAATCCCCGGGCAAAAGCCCGGGGATCGATTGAGTTTATTTCTCTGAATAAGCCGCCAGAACGCCCTTATAGGTCATGTAGCAGTCAAATTTGGAGACCACCTCGAAAGGCGCGTGCATACTCAAAACCGGCACGCCTGCGTCAATGGTGTCGATATTGCGGTTAGCCATATATTTTGCAATGGTGCCGCCGCCGCCCAGATCGACCTTGCCCATCTCGCAAAGCTGCCAGACGACCTTGTTTTCGTCAAAAATGCGTCTGAGATAGGCCACAAGCTCGGCGGAAGCGTCGCTGGTGCCGGACTTGCCCCGGGCGCCGGTAAATTTGCATATGCCCATGCCGTAGTTAATACGGGCGTCGTTGGACTTCTCATATGCGTCGGGATATATGGGGTCGAAAGCCGCGGTAACATCGGCGGAAAGGCAGAAGCTGTTTTCATAGCAGCGGCGCAGATCGCTGACCTGCTCGGCGCAAAGATCCTCCATAAAGCAATCGAAGGCCTGGCTCTGCATACCGGTGACGCCGTCGGAGCCGGTCTCCTCCTTATCGGCAAGGATGCACACGCAGGTCTTTGCCGGCACGCCGTCGATATCAAAGAGAGCTTTCAGTTCGGCATAGGCGCACACCCTATCGTCGTGGCCGTAGCCGCCGATCATGGAGCGGTCAAGACCCACGTCGCACACGTCGAAGGCGGGCACGGCGGTCAGCTCGGCGGAGAGGAAATCCTCCTCCGTTATGCCGTAGCTGTCGTTGAGTA
>CAZLIJ010000093.1:0-6352 GCA_964559305.1 uncultured Oscillospiraceae bacterium
GCGCTTTCGCAAAAAACTCGGCGTTTTGAGCTTGTCAAAAAAGCCCTTGGGTTTTTTCACAAGCTCAAAAGGGCTTTTTTCAGACGGTTATCACGATATACGCCGCGTAAAGGGCCAGCAGCAATCCGCCCTGCAGCTTATATGACCGCTCTTTTATTATCAGGGGAACGACCGCTATCAGCGACAGCAGCAGGCAGGCCGGCAGGTCTATGCGCAGACACTGGGCCGATACGGCAAAGCTGTCCCCGGCGGCAAAGGAGCACACCGGCAATATCATGGTAAGGTCTATAATGTTGGCGCCGATTATATTGCCCACGGAAAGCTGGGATTCTTTTTTCCTTATGGCGGTGATGGTGGTGACAAGCTCCGGCAGAGAGGTTCCGATGGCCACCATGGTAACGGCAATGACCCGTTCCGGAACGCCCAGCCTTTCGGCAATGCTTGAGCCGCCCCGGATGAGAAGATTGGAGCCCAGCACTATCAAAAGCGCGCCGACAATGAATTTGATGATGTTCTTTGCCGTGTCTTTTCCCGTAACGGGGAGCTTTTGCACGGTTTCTTCCTTTTCCCGCTTTGCGCTTATCACATTGATGACCATGAAGCAAAGGAAAATGCCGAACAGAACTATGCTGGCCCATAGGGAAAGCCTTCCGCCGGCGCTGCCCAGCCACAGCACTCCGCCCGCCGCCAGCAGCAGCAGGCACTGCTTGAGGTAATCTTTTCTGGACACAGTGACCGACATGAAAATGAAGGCCGCCGCCATGATAAGCCCGGTGTTTGCCGTGACCGAGCCCACCGCGTTGCCCACGGCCATGTCGTTTTTGCCCTCAAGACTGGCCATAAGGGACACTATAAGCTCAGGCAGAGTGGTGGCAAAGCTGACTATGGTGGCGCCGATGATGAGAGGGGATATATTGGCCGCCCGGGCTATCCAGCTGGCCGCGTCCACAAACCAGTCCCCGCCCTTGGCCACAAGAAAAACTCCCACGGCAAAAAGAATTATCGCCACTGTTATACTCATAAAAAAACCTCCGTTTTCGCTTTTTGCAAAAACAGAGGACCGCGCAAGACCTTCTGCCTTTGCAGATAAGTCTCGTCATTTCATGCAAAACCAGAAGAATGATCTTCAGTATGTTGGCTTTGCCGCGCCTGTGCGCCGACTACTCCCTTAACGGCATGAAGCTATAATAACAACTCGGCTTATCGCCTTATATTATTATTAGCCGCATTTCTTATATAAAAAAACCATTTATTGCTTGATTGGTACATTGTAACATTTTATTCAAATTGTGTAAAGCTAAATCTGTTTGGGCCCGGAATTCAGGGAATCTGCTTCCTTGAATTCCGGGCCCTTTGCCGTTACGCTTTTCTGCTTCTAAAAGCCCCAGCCGGACAGCAGCGACAGGGCATTGTCAAGGTCGGTGAAGTTTCCCGCCGGTACAAGATCCGGGGCGCTGGCGTATGACGTGCCGGGCACGGCGTTTACCGTGAGGGTGGCTGTATCCACCTGCTGCTGCATGGAGATGATGTTGGGCGTCATGGTTATGCTCAAGGGCGTGGCGGCGATATTGGCCGTGATGAAGATGGCGCCGCCGGAGTAGCGCATTTCTGATATGGCGCCCACTATGCCCGTCAGCGACAGGTGCGTGAAGAAGTATTCGTAGGCCTCCACCGTCTGGCTGACGGTTCTGCCGTCTATGCCCGGCATGAAGCGCAGCATGGTCTCCATGGTTTTTGCCATGGCGGCTGCCGGCGCCTTTACCTGAACCGCGCCGAAAACGATATACACACAGTCGTTATACAGTGTCACAGTCAGATCCTTGCCCAGCACCTGGGATTTTGCCCGGGCGGACAGGGTGCTGCCCCCGCAGATGACCATGTCCGTGTGGAGCTTATAGCCGTTCACGCTGATATCGGCGGCCATGTCCATGGCCTTTGACCCGGCATAGCGCTCAATGGTGGCGAGGAATGGCTTCAGCTGGGTCAGCGTAATATATGTTCCGGTAGTGGGCTTGACGGGCATGGCGCTTTTTGAGGAGGAGCTCAGCGCGGCCTTTATGTGCCAGCCCGAGGCGTCCACCGTCACACTGGAGGCCGTCAGCGCGCCGGAAACGTTATTGCCGGCGATATTCAGGCCCGCGTACAGCGTGCCGCCGGACCACTTAAGACTTTTGACGCTGTTTACCGCGCTTTGGGGCGTCAGCTCCCGGAAGAACTGCACATAGCCGTTGGCGGTGCTTTCAGCGGCGGCGTCAGCCCCCGCCATGCGCATGACCGAAGCCACCATGGATTTAAGCTGCTCTGTGGTGCCGCTGATATGTATATTCCCGGCGGAAACATAGAATGTGTTGTTTATATATTCAGCCGTCACCGTGACGCCGCAGGTCTGGGCGGTCAGGCTCACGTCAAAGCCGCCGGCGCGGCGGTTTATGATGGCTCTGCCGCCAAGGGATACTCCCCCGCTTATCTCCACATCAAGAATGTAACTTTGAGCGTTGACGGCGTTCATTATGGGGCTTACAAGGCTCAGCGCCCCGGTGAGATCGTTATAGCCGGAAAGCTCCTCAGTTTTGAAGCCGGAGCCGGGCACGGCGTACACCCCCACGCTCTGACCGCCCAGATTCAGCCGCAGCTCGGCTTTTGTCAGGCTGAGGGCCTTGTCGTTTTTCAAGATAACCGTGCCGGAAACAAGACTGTCGTTGAGTTTGACGGTCATGCCCCCCTCGGTCTCGGTCATCTGTACACTGTTTGTCAGGGACTGAAGGGCGTCGGAATTAAGGGATATATTGGGGATATTCACCCCCATGACCCCCGCCGCCATGCGAAAAGCGTCCAGGGTGTCGGCGGCACGCAGAATAATTTTCTGGCTGCCGGCATGGAGATACAGCCTTTCCCCGCTGTACGCCGCGAACACGCTCACGCCCTCCACGGTTCCCCGGGCCTGGAAGGTACGGTTTGCGGCGTCGATATGCACAAGGAGCGGGTATGTCTTTCCGTTGGCCGTCAGGGAGACCTTATAGTCCGGCGCCCGGGCGAACATCTCCTCTATCTCCTTTGCGGTATCGTCCGATTCCTTCAGCTTTCCCAGATGTTTGGGGTCGTAATCCTCTTTCAGGTACTTTTGAAACTCCGTGTGAGTGTCCGCGGCGGTTCCGAAATCGGAAAAGACCTCTTTAAGGGAGCCGGTGCAGTTGGGGCTGCCGATGCCGGACATGACGATGTCGTAATTTTCCACCGTGTCCATCTCCATAAGATCCCAGTTGCTGTTCATGGTCCACACCATGTGCACGGAGTGGAAAATGGGATAATTTGTGGCGCCGCCGTAGGTGCGCACCTGCCGCTTATAGTAGGCGCTGGCCCCCTCCGGCTCCAGATCAAAGGTGACTGCATAGCTGCCGTCGGCCTTTTTCTCCATGACGGCGTTTTGCACGGTGTCCCGGCTGACCACATAGTTTGTCAGGTTGCGGGGGTCCTGCCCGTAGGCCGCCTCGCAGTCCTCTTTTGATATACCCACTATGCTTTCGCCCCATGCCGCTGTGCCGTCGCCGCTGACGGAATCGGCATAGTGCACAAGTATGGCGCCGTTTTTATAGTACTTCTGCTCGCCCATTTTTTTCAGGGCGCTGGTGCTTACAGCTTCGGTGAAAACGCTGTCCGCCGTCACTACCCGCTCGTTTTTTATCTTCTGGGTGTAGTTTATAAAGCCAATTTTGGCGTCCGCCGTGCCGGTGGTCCGGGAGCGATACGTTTCCTGCGCCATGACCCCCATGCAGATATATAGATTATCCTCGGCGCTTTGGCCGGAGGGGTCGCCGTCGGGTCTTGCTATGGTGGTGCTGGCGCCGCCTGCGGGCAGCTCCTCGTCAATATTTTTAGTCTTGGGAAAGGCCATGGCCGCGCCGATTATCAGCAGCAGTATCACCGCGCCGAAAGCGTACATACGCCCCCGGTGCTTTTTGCCGGCGTGGGCTTTGGGGCTTTTTGCCCCGGAAGCCGGCTTGTCGTTCACTTCCGTTTCCGCAAGGCTTTCCGGTTCGTCGTTCATTTCATCCCGGTGAAATTCCATAAAAATCAGTCCTCACATATTCCCGCTTTGCTCAAAAGAGCAGCTTCATCTGTGACTGATTATATATCCGGCAGCTTTCATCCACACCCTCCCCTCCGTTGAAGGGCCGAAAGCTTGAGAGAACGGCATTCTACCAACAGTAGAATTACAAAAAATGGAAAATATCCGCCGGCAATTATTTGATTTATGGGCAAAAGCGTGTTATATTACTGCCATGGATGAAACGAGAAGCGCTCTGGCCGCCAATCTGGCCGAGCTGAGGAAAAATGAAAATCTGACGCAGGCGGAGTTTGCCGAAAGGCTGAATTACTCCGACAAGGCCGTTTCCAAGTGGGAGCGGGGCGAATCTTTGCCGGATGTGGTGATGCTAAAGACCATTGCGGATATGTACGGCGTCACGGTGGATGAGCTGTTGACGGAAAACGGCCTTCCAGGCGGGGAGAAAAAATCCCCCGTGCGGGATGAGCAGACCACCCAGAAAATTCTGGTGGCCTCGCTGTGGATAACCATGGTGTGGATAGTGGCGGCCATGGTGTTCATGTACTCCAAGATAAGCATGGGCAAGGCTTACTGGATGGCCTTTTTGTGGGCCGTACCCCTTTCCTGCGCGGTGGCCTGCGTGTTTACGATCCACTGGCAGGGCCGGGGAAAGCTTTTGTGCGTGTTCTCCTCCCTTTTTGTGTGGTCCACCATAATCGCGTTTTATTTTCAGTATCTTGATTACAACATCTGGATGATATTTTTCGTCGGGCTGCCTGTTCAGATCGCTCTTATAATCGGCGCCCGGATACGTCCCGGCCCCAGATGGCGGATGCGATAGGTTTATCAATATATAATGAAACTCCGAAGCCGCGCTTTTGCGGCTTCGGAGTTTTTATAGTCTTTTTCACTTCATGCTGCCGGTGTCAAGAAAGCGCTGGTGCCAGGAGAGAGCTTGTGTGAGGTCGTGGGGCGTATGCCGGCCCGGGGAGACCTTTTTTGCCCGTTCAAAGTAATCCCGCAGCATGGGACGGTAATCCGGGTGGGCGCAGTTTTCGATTATCAGCTCTGCCCGCTCCACCGGGGTCTTCCAACGAAGATCCGCCACGCCCTGCTCGGTCACTATCACCTGCACGTCGTGCTCGGTATGGTCCACATGGGACACCATGGGCACCACGCAGGAGATAAGCCCGCCCTTTGCCGTGGATTCCGTGGCGAAAATATTAAGTCTGGCGTTTCTGGCAAAATCCCCGCTGCCGCCGATGCCGTTCATCATCTGGGTTCCCATTATATGGGTGGAATTTACGTTGCCGTATATGTCAAGCTCAATGGGTGTGTTGAGGGCCACCACGCCAAGTCTGCGTATGATAGCCGGGTTATTTGATATCTCCTGGGGGCGAATGACGACCTTACGACGGAAGGAATCAATATTGCGGTAAAAATACTTTCTGCTCTCCTCCTCCAGTGAAACGGCGCTGGCGGAAACGCCGGTGAACACCCCCTGCTCCAGAAGCTTAAGCGCCGAGTCCTGCATGACCTCGGTGTACATGGTAAGGCCGCGAAAGCCGCTTTCCGTCAGGCTTTGCAGCACCGCGTTGCCCACGCTGCCCACGCCGGACTGGATGGGACCCAGCTCCTGGGGCAGCCGTCCCGCTCTCACCTCGGCCTTTAAAAATTCCACCACGTTTTCGCCTATTCTTTTCGTCTGAGTGGTCAGCGGCTTGAACCGGGCGGGCTGATCCTGCCGGTTTGTCATCACAACGGCGGCTATTTTTTCTCTGGGGCAGGGTATGTAGGGCAGGCCTATCCTGTCAAGGGGCGAGGTGATGTCAAGCCCTCTCGCAAAGGGCGGCACGCCTATTTCAAATATGTCGTGCATACCGAAAAGCTCCGGGGGCAGCGTCTCGTTTACCTCCACTATCACCTTGCCGGCCATACGCACCGCGGCGTCCATACTGCCCACCGACGCCGTGGGCACAAGCCCCTCATCAGTGACGGCGGAGCATTCCACCACGGCCATATCTATTTTGGGCCCCAAGCCCTGATTTATAAGCATGGGAAAATGGGAAACGTGCATATCGCAGTAGCCCACTTCTCCACCGTTTATGGCAGAGCGCATATCGGCGTTGGACTGATATGAAAAGCGCTTTTTTATAAGCCCCGCCCGCACCATGGCGCCGTCCAGCTCATCGCCCACGGAGGCGCCGATGCAAACAGTAAGCTCCTTTGCCCGCCCGCTTTTCACCAGCGCGGCAGGCAGGGCCTTGGGATAACCCACGATGGTAAAGCCGCTCATCCCCAGCGTCA
>CAZLIJ010000094.1:0-6328 GCA_964559305.1 uncultured Oscillospiraceae bacterium
GCGGACATATCTATGCCTACCTCACCGGCGTCTGCCACGGCGTCGCTGTTGAGCCGGCCGGCAAAATCATCAAGGCTGGCCGCGGCCACAGTGACGCCGCCGCACTTGGACTGAGAGTATCTGTGGAACATGGCCTCTGCCATGACCGCAAGAGCGCTGCCGTCGTCGTCGATAAACATTATCCTGTCGGCGTCCACATAGCCCCACTGGCGCTTCTCGGCCTGCTCCTCGTCCCATTTTTCCAGCGTCCTGTCACCGGCCAGATTTTCCACATGGTGGGTCAGCTCGTGGTGCAGCACCTTGCGCAGCTCACCTGTAAAGCTGTCCTGATCCATGTCTCCGTACAGCTCCACAAAGGAGCCGTAAAATATCTCAATATACCGTCCCATCTCGTTGACATGGTAAAGGCCCATCAGATAGTCGCCGTAATCGTTTTTCTTTGACTCCTCAATCAGGTTTACGCCGCCGTTGAGCCCGTCGTATATGCCGTCCGGCAATTCCTCGATAAGATCGTCCAGAATAACAGCAGCTTCATCAAAAGTAATCATTATGTAAACCTCACATCTCAGTGGGCCTCCGCCCAACTGCGTCCGGCTTTTGCCTCAGCCGTCAGCGGTACGGACAGATGCACCACATTTTCCATTTCCTCCTGCAGCACGGCCTTCACTTTGTCCGTCTCCGATTCCGGGCACTGGGCGATAAGCTCATCGTGGACCTGCAAAATGAGCTTTGCCTCCAGTCCCTCCTTTTCAAGGCGGGCCGCCACGTTGACCATGGCAAGCTTTATTATATCCGCCGCCGTGCCCTGTATGGGCATATTCAGCGCCACGCGCTCACCAAAGGAGCGGGTGTTGAAGTTGGCGGACTTAAGCTCCGGCAGATAGCGCCGCCGGCCATACAGTGTGGTGACAAAGCCGTCGGCTCCGGCCTTTTCCACCACGTTTTTCATATAATCCCGCACGCCGGAATATTTCTCGTAATAGGCGTCCATATAGGCCTTGGCCTCGGCGGTGGAAACGCCGATGTCGTTGGCCAGCGACCAGGCGGAGATGCCGTACACTATGCCGAAATTCACGGCCTTTGCCCGGCTGCGCAGGGTGTGGCTGACCTCCTCCACGGGGACGTTGAACACCTGGGACGCGGTGACTGTATGGAAATCCATGCCGCTTAAAAAAGCGTCCCTCATGGCCTTGTCGCCGGATATATGAGCCAGCAGGCGAAGCTCGATCTGGCTGTAATCGGCGTCCACCAGCATCTGCCCCGGCGGGGCCACAAACATTTTGCGTATCTCGCTGCCCAGCCCCCTGCGCACGGGGATATTTTGCAGATTGGGCTCGGTGGACGAAAGACGGCCGGTGGCGGTGACTGTCATCTGAAAGCTGGTGTGGATGCGCCCGTCGGCGGAAATGACCTTTAAAAGCCCGTCGGCATAGGTGGATTTGAGCTTGGTGAGCATACGGTAGTCCAGAATATTCTGGATGATCGGGTGCCGGCCCCGGAGCTTTTCCAGCGTATCCGCGTTGGTGGCCCAGCCGGTCTTTGTCTTTTTGCCGGAGGGCAGCATCAGCTCCTCGAACAGTATCTGCCCCAGCTGTTTAGGGGAATTGATGTTGAATTCCTTTCCCGCGGCGCTCCACACGGCCTTTTGCAGGGCGTCTATGGCGCCGTTCAGGCTCTCGCCGTAGTCGTAGAGCGCCTTTCTGTCCACCAGAAAGCCCGTTTTTTCCATGTTAGCCAGCACCCGGCAAAGCGGCAGCTCGATATCGTACATAAGCTTGCGCATACCAAGGTCCCGGATGGTTTTGTCCATCACCGGGTACAGCTCAAAAATTGCCTGAGTTTCCGGCCTCTCCCCGCCAAGATAACGCATGGCCAGCTTTTCCGGAGCATAGTCCGAATCCGTGGCGTCCAGCAGATACCCGGCCAGCGCGGTGTCGAATATGAAGCCGCCGGTCTCAAGGCCCTCGGCCATGAGAAGGCTCATAAGGTCTTTCACGTTGTGGGAAACTTTTTTTACCCCGGCAGAAAATATGAATTTCAAAAGGCCGTTATAGCCCTGCCCGGAGGAGCTCCAGGCGGCGCGGTAAACGTTCTTCCCGTCGCACACCGACAGGGCGTCCAGACCGTTTTCCGCTGTCACGGAGATATATTCCGCCTCACCCACGGCTTTTTCAAGGGCGCTGATGCCCGCCTCGTCCAGCACGTCGATGTTGGGCAGCTTAAGGCTTTCCGCGGCGGCTGCGCTCTCCTCCCCCGCTTCCAAGCCCCATTTGTCGATGAATTTGTTGAAGCCCAACCTATGAAAAAGCTCGTATAGCCCGTCGCTTTTTGTCAGCGTCCAGCGGTTTTCCTCCGGCGCAAAAGCTATGGGCACGTCGGTGCGTATGGTAGCAAGATCGTAGGATATGAAGGCGCTGTCCTTACCGGCAGCAAGCTTTTTGCGCACGCCGTCCTTCACGTCTATGCCGTCGATATCCCCGTATATGGCGTCTATGCTGCCGTAGCGGCGGATAAGCTCCGTGGCGGTCTTTTCCCCCACGCCGGGCACGCCGGGTATATTGTCGGAAGCATCCCCCATAAGGGCCTTGAGGTCAACTATATGGGGCGGGGTGAAGCCGTATTCGTCCTCAAAGACCGCAGGGCTGTACTCCGTGGTCTCCGTCTGGCCCATGCGGGACTTCACATGGAAAACGTGGGTGGAGTCGGTTATAAGCTGAAATGAATCCTTGTCGCCGGTGACTACCAGACAGTCCCAGCCATTTTCGCCGCATATTTTGCCCGCCGTGCCCAGAATGTCGTCGGCCTCCCAGCCGGCGCACTCGTAGCGGCGTATGCCCATGGCGTCCAGCACCCTTTTCAGCACCGGCATCTGCGCCACCAGCTCATCGGGCATGGGCTTGCGCTTGCCCTTGTATTCAGCAAACTTTTCATGCCTGAAGGTGGGCGCATGGACGTCGAAAGCCACGCACACGGCGTCCGGCGACTGGCTGTCCAGCAGCTTTTGCAGAATTGATATAAAGCCGTACACGCCGTTGGTGGGCGTGCCGTCGGGGGCGTTGAGCATACGCACGCCGTAGAAGGCGCGGTTTACTATGCTGTTGCCGTCAAGTATCATCAGTTTCATTTATCGTTCCTCATTTCAAGCTCGGTGCCCATGATGCCCTCCAGATTGCTTCTGTACTGCTTAAGGGTGCCGCAGAGCTTTTCCGTCAGTATCCCGCCCCGGTCGCTGCCGGATTCATAGTCCGATATGGCGGAATTGAGATCCCATATGCGAAAGCGCCACGGCGCGCGGGTGATGCCCAGCTCGCTGGTATCTATGACCGCCATGGGAATATACTGAGCCTTGTCGATGGTGGTCTTGCCCGTGGCGGTGTTCTTTGAAATATCCAGCTGAAGCATGGCCTGCAAGGTGCAGCCCTTGTGATCCTTTTCATTCATGTTGGCCAGCAGATTTCCCAGGCAATAGCAGATAAAGCCCGTCTTGTCGCTGCCGTCGGAGTCCTTGACAGTGACGGTCTCCATAGGCTCCGGCACATGGGGGTGGCCGCCCAGTATTATGTCCGCGCCGTGGGAAAACCAGTATTCCGCCAGCTTTTCCTGCGCTGGCTGCTTTTCTGTTATATACTCCGCGCCCCAGTGGGCTATCACGGCGATAAGGTCTGTTTTCAGGGATCGGGCATAGGCCATGTCCGCGTCCAGAAGCGTATAGTCGATGTCGTTGAAGGACTTCATGTAGTCGGTGTAAATGATATTTATGCCGTATTTGAAATCAGAGGCCGGCAGGCCGTTGGTGCCGTAAGTATAGTCAAGAAAGGCGATGCTGATGCCGTTGACGTCCACCACCTTGACCCCGTGGTTTTCGTCTCTCTCCTCTTGAGTGCGATAGGTGCCCACATGCTCAAGACCGGCGGCGTCCAGCACATCCAGTGTGCGGTCAAGGCCGGACTTCCTGCCGTCCAGCGCGTGGTTGGACGCCGTGGCCACCATGTCAAAGCCCACTGTTTTCAGGCTGGCGGCCAGCCCATCCGGCGCCAGGAACATGGGGTAGCCGGAGTAATTACTCTCCGCAAACGCCCCCTCAAAGCAGCAAAGGGCCAGGTCGGATTCTTCAATATACGGCTTCACATCCTCAAAAAGCGGTGTAAAGTCATAGCTGCCGTCGGCTGTCTTGCCTTGATTGACCACCGACATGTGCATCACAAGATCGCCGGCCACGGTTATTTTGGCGCTGACGGTGGGATCGGCGGTCTCCGCCGGGGCGAACACTTCAGCCGTGGTTTTTGCTCCGGCGGTATTTCCGCAGGCGCCGCACATCAGCAGAGCCAGCGCGCACACAAGGGCTGTGAGTTTATTTTTCACTCTTTTCACCTCTGAGCAGAATTATCTCGTCTCTCAGCTGGGCGGCGATCTCAAACTCCAGCATTTTGGAAGCCTCCCGCATCTGCTTTTCAAGCTTGTCTATGGCGTTTCGCCGCTCGTTTTCGGTCATCTTCACGCCGCCTCTGCCCCGCACGGCTTTTCCGGCGTCGCTGGATATTTCCAGCAGCTCCCGGACGCTTTTAATAATTGTCCGGGGCACTATATCGTGGGCCTTATTATAGGCGTCCTGCTTTATTCTGCGGCGGTTGGTCTCGTCTATGGCGGCGCTCATGGAGGGCGTCACCGTGTCGGCGTACATGATGACCTGACCGTCGGCGTTTCTGGCCGCCCGGCCCACAGTCTGGATAAGGCTTGTCTCGCTTCGCAAAAAGCCCTCCTTGTCAGCGTCCAGTATGGCCACAAGGCTGACCTCCGGGATGTCAAGCCCCTCCCGCAGAAGGTTAATGCCCACCAGCACGTCGAACTCCCCCAAACGCAGATCTCTTATTATCTCCATGCGCTCAATGGTGTCTATGTCGTGGTGCATATAGCGGCATTTTATGCCCGCGTTTATGAGATAGGCGGAAAGATCCTCCGCCATCTTCTTTGTCAGCGTAGTCACCAGCGTGCGCTGATGCTTTTCCGTGCGGGCGTTTATCTCGCTTATGAGGTCGTCTATCTGCCCCTCCACAGGGCGCACGGATATCTCCGGGTCCAGCAATCCCGTGGGCCGGATTATCTGCTCGGCCATCTGGCCGGAGCGGCTGCGCTCATACTCTCCCGGCGTGGCGGAAACGTACACCACCTGATTTATCCGCTTTTGGAACTCCTCAAATTTCAGCGGCCTGTTATCAAAGGCGGAGGGCAGGCGAAAGCCGTAATCCACCAGCGTTTCCTTTCTGGCTCTGTCACCCCGGTACATGGCCCGCACCTGGGGCAGGGTGACATGGCTTTCGTCGATGAACATTAGAAAGTCTTTGGGCATATAGTCGATAAGGGTCATAGGCGCGCTGCCGGGGGCGCGGCCTGATATGATGCGGGAGTAGTTTTCGATGCCCGAGCAGTAGCCCAGCTCCTGCATCATTTCGATGTCGTACTCGGTGCGCTGCTTCAAGCGCTGGGCTTCCAGCAGCTTGTCATTGTCGGTGAAGTATTTCAGCCGCTCTTCCAGCTCGCTTCTGATGTGTATGATGGCTTTGTCCATTTTTTCCCTGGTGGTGACATAGTGGCTGGCGGGATAGATGACGGCGTGGCTCAAAAGCTTCTCCACGGCGCCGGTGACGGGGTTGAATTCGCTGATGCGGTCTATCTCGTCGCCGAAAAATTCCACTCTCAGAGCCTTGTCCTTATAATAGGCGGGATAGATCTCCACCGTGTCGCCCCGGACGCGGAACATATTGCGCTGAAAGGCGATGTCGTTGCGCTCATAGCGGCTGTTAATAAGCTTGCGCAGCAGCTCGTCCCGGTTTATCTCCGCACCTGTGCGCAACGACACCGCCAGCGCGGCAAAATCCTCCGGCTCGCCCAGACCGTAGATGCAGCTGACGGAGGACACAACAATAACGTCCCGCCGCTCCAAAAGTGAAAAAGTGGCCGAAAGCCGCAGCCGGTCGATCTCCTCGTTTATGGCGGCGTCCTTTTCTATATAGGTGTCCGTGTGGGGGATATAGGCCTCCGGCTGGTAGTAGTCGTAATAGCTGACAAAGTATTCCACGGCGTTTTCCGGAAAGAACTCCTTGAACTCGCTGCAAAGCTGGGCGGCCAGGGTCTTGTTGTGGGCCAGCACAAGGGTGGGGCGCTGCACCTGTTCGATGACCTTGGCCATGGTGTAGGTCTTGCCAGAGCCGGTGACGCCCAGAAGGGTCTGCTCGTCAATCCCCGCCTCCACGCCCTGCGCCAGAGCGGCGATAGCCTCCGGCTGGTCGCCGGAGGGGCTGTATTCACTTACGACTTTGAATTCTCCCAT
>CAZLIJ010000095.1:0-6327 GCA_964559305.1 uncultured Oscillospiraceae bacterium
AGTCTGCCCTTGCCTCTGAGCTTTTTGAAGGCCGCGGAGAGCTTGTCAGATAACGATTCGAAAGCCATTTACTTATCCTTTCAGTCCTTCAAGCCTTGCCTTTATGCCGTCTATGGCGGAGCCAAGCTCCTCCGGCGGCGTATTGCGGAGCCCTTCAAGCTCCGTCTGGATATCTGTCACAGCCTCGTTGATCTCTAAATAACGCTTCACAAGGCCGGTCTTTTTTTCCATATCCTCCATGGCGGCCTGCGCCCTGCGGATATTGTCCCACACGCCCTGACGGGATATGCCCGTCTGCTCGGCGATCTCGGAAAGGGACAGGTCGTTGTTATAGTGCAGGTCGAAATACTCCCGCTGCTTGTCTGTCAGCAGCTCGCCGTAAAAATCATACAGCATGGAGCGCATCAACGTCTCGTCCGTCACGGCGAATTCCTCCCCTCGGGGCGGGTGTCAAGCTTATTCCCTTTATAGCTGTGTTATTATACTGCCCACCGGAAACGCTGTCAAGTGTTTTTTCTTGTCTGACAGGCTGAATACCCCGGGGCATATCTGGAGAAAATGAAATGAAATGCAAAAATCACGGTGTGGAGGCTCAAATGGACGCAAAAAAACAGGGCCGGGTCAATAATATTGAAAAGCTCTCCGCTCAGGCGACCCGGACAGCGGGCGCCATGAGCGGTCAGGGGCACATATCCGGCAGGGCGGTGGGGCGGACGATAACAGCTGATCTCAAGCAGCTGTCGGCAGAGCGCTGCCGGGCCGGCAAAGTGCCGGGCGCTGCCGGGGGCGCCGGGGAGTGGCTGCTGGACAACTATTATATTGCCCGCAGAGAGGCAAAATACGCCGCGGGCGAGTTTTTGGCAGCCGGCGCTCTCAGGGCGGAGGGCGGGGAGGCGCTTATAAGCGCCCTTAGCCGGGAGCTTGTGGACTGCGCGGGCTTTGATATAACGCCGGAGGCCTGCGGGGCTTTTCTTAGTGGCTTTCAGACCGGGCTTGTGCTGACGCAAAAGGAGCTGGGGCTTTTCCCCGCGGCGCTGCGCGCCGCACTAATACACGCGTTGGCCCAGCTGTACGCCGGCCCGAAAGCGCCGGAGGATGGCAAAAAAGCGGGCGCTCTTTTTTCATCTTTGCGGCTGGTGTCGTCCCTTGATATGGGGCCTGTGACAGACCGGGCAAACCTTGTGGAACAGACTTTGCTGCAAGACCCCGCCGGGGTATACCCTCTGATGGCGGAGGAGACCCGTGGGGACTACCGGGCAGAGGTTGAAAGGCTTTCCAAGGCCGGCGGCCGGGACGAGCTGACGCTTGCAAAGGACATTCTGGCTCTTGCCATGAAAGGCCGGGGCAACGAGCGTCATGTGGGCTGGTGGCTTTTTGTCCGCCCGGCTGGAGTCGAAAAAAAAGTGCGCTCCGGCGGCGCTTACATTACGGCAAACGTGCTTTTGACGCTGTTTGTCGCTTTGCTGCTGGGCTTCGCCGCAAAAAGCGCGGCGGCGGCCTTTCTTCTTTTGCTGCCGGTGTCGGAGCTTATAAAAAGCGTGATGGACTACATCATAATGGGCCACATCCGCCATGTGCGTCTGCCAAGGATGGCGCTGGAGAACGGCGTGCCGGAGGAGGGGCGGACATTGTGCGTGGTCTCCGCCCTGCTGACCTCCCCCCAGAGCGGCGAGGAGCTGGCCGGCCGGCTGGAAAAATTCCGGCTTCTCAGCCGGGAATGCGGCGAAAATCTGATGTTCGGTATTCTGGCCGACCTGAAAGAAGCCGACAGTCCCTCGCTTGAAACCGACAGCGCCATCATATCCGCCGGGGCAAAAGCGGTGGAGGGGCTGAACAAGAAATACGGCGGCGGCTTTTTTCTTTTTACACGCTCCCGGGAAAAGACCGCCGACGGCGGCTACGCGCCCTATGAGCGCAAGCGGGGCGCGCTTATTGCGCTGGCCCGTTTTCTTCGGTGCCAAAGCGACAGCCCGCTGAGCGTTTCCGCCGGGGACGCCGGGGCGCTGGGCGGCGTGAAATATATCCTGACGCTGGACTCCGACACCGGTCTTTTGCCCGGGACTGCAAAAAATCTCATCGGCGCCATGCTCCATCCCCTTAACAGACCCCTCGTGGATTCCGCAAAAAAAGTTGTGGCGGCCGGGCACGGGCTTATTCATCCCCGCATATCCGTGGAGCTTTCCAGCGCCGCGTCCACTGATTTTGCCCGGGTGTTCGCCGGGCCGGGAGGCATAGACCCCTACGGCGGTATGAGCGGCGAGTTATATATGGATATGACCGGCTGCGGCGGCTTCGCGGGCAAGGGTATTATCGACGTGGACGCATTTCTCAGCTGCTGCGGCGACAGGTTTCCTCCCAATCGCGTTCTCAGTCACGACGCGCTGGAGGGCGCGTATCTGCGGGGCGGATATATGGGCGACGTGGAGCTGACCGACGGCTTCCCCTCCCGCTCCGGCGGGTATTTCAAGCGTATGCACCGCTGGATACGGGGCGACTGGCAAAACCTGCCCTGGATATTTTCCCGGGGCAAAGAGCTGACGGATATAGACAAATGGAAGCTTTTTGACAGTCTGCGCCGCAGCCTTGTGGCGCCCATGACTTTTTTTGCCATCTTCTTCGGCTTTTTTATAAAGACAAACGGGCTTGTACTGGCCGGAGCCGCCGCGCTGCTGGCCCTAGTATCAAGACTGTTTATCTCCCTTGCCGAAAGCGCCGCCAAAAGGAGCGGACAGCGGGGAGTTCGCTTCCACTCCAACGTGGTTTTCGGCGTGAGCGGAGCCATAATGCAGACCTTTATAAGGCTGTGGCTGCTGCCCTATGAGGCGTGGATATGCCTTTCGGCCATATTTACTGCCCTGTGGCGTATGTGTGTATCCCACAAAAAGCTTTTGCAGTGGCAGACCGCCGCTCAGTCGGATTCCGGTGCCGCCGACATCGGCGCGTCTGTGGCGGCCATGTGGGCGGCGCTGCCCATTGGCTCGGTCTGCGTCATATTTTCCGGCTCTGTCATCGGCGCGGCAGCAGGGCTTATGTGGCTGTGCTCCCCCGCCGCCGCCTGGGCTTTAGACCTGCCCGCGGCCAAAAGCGCCGGCCCCTCTGAGGCGGACAGGCGCTTTATTATCGACCGCTGCCGGGAGATATGGGCCTACTTCGATAAGTTCTGCTCCGCCGAGGATAACTATCTGCCCCCCGACAACTATCAGGAGCAGCCCCCTGTGGGCATAGCCCACCGCACCTCCCCCACCAACATAGGTCTTGCGCTGTGCTCCTGCCTTGCCGCCATGGACATGGGCATCGCCGGAAACGAAGCTCTTATCCACATTGAGCGTATGCTGGACACCGTGAGATCCATGAAAAAATGGCGGGGGCATCTATATAACTGGTACGACACCCGCACCCTCCGCCCCCTGCCGCCGGAATATATTTCCACCGTGGACAGCGGCAACCTGCTGGCCGCGCTGACCGCGCTTAAGGCGGGGCTTACAGAGTACGGCAGGCCCGACCTTGCCGCGGAGGCGGGGATATTGGCCGGCGAGATGGATTTTGCCCCCCTTTATGACCCCCAGCGGAAGCTTATGTATATCGGCGCGGACGGCAAGACCGGTCTGCCCGCCGGCGGCTGGTACGACCTTATGGCCAGCGAAGCGCGCCTGACAAGCTACGCGGTCATAGCCCGGGGCGACGTGCCGGCGAAAAACTGGCGCAGGCTCAGCCGGGTCATGCTGCAAAAAGACGGCTACCGGGGGCTTGCCAGCTGGACGGGCACAATGTTTGAATACCTGATGCCGGAGCTGTTTTTGCCGCTTTACAGGGACAGTCTTTTATATGAAAGCGCCCGCTTCTGCCTTTACGTCCAGCGCCGCCGGGTGCTGCCGGGTGAGCCCTGGGGCATATCCGAAAGCGCATTCTTCTCTCTGGACACGGCTCTCAATTACCGCTACAAGGCCTCCGGCTGCGGCGCTCTGGCGCTAAAGCGGGGTCAGGACGCGGAAAAGGTCATATCCCCATACTCAAGCTTTCTGGCTCTTTGCGCCGAACCCGCCCCGGCGGTCAAAAATCTGAAAAGGCTGCACAGAATGGGTCTTACCGGGCCTTTCGGCTATTACGAGGCTCTGGACTTCACCCCCTCCCGCTGCCGGGGCGATAAAGGCGAAGCTGTAAAATGCGTCATGGCCCACCACGCGGGCATGTCCATGATCGCCGCGGCAAACTATCTCTGCTATGGCGTTATGCGCCGGCGCTTTATGGCCGATGCGGCTATGGCCGCGTATCAGTGCCTTTTGCAGGAGCGCATACCCATCGCCGGGAGCGCGGTGCGCCGGGATTACCGGCCCCATCATGAAAAACCCCGCCGGGATCAGGGCGAGCTGTGGGCCGTCAGAGGTCAGGGCGCGGATTTTGAGAATCCCGACTGCTGCCTTCTGTCCAACGGGCTGTATTATGTTATGTCAACCGAATTCGGCCTAACTGCCGGTTTTTCCGGGGATACTGCTGTGTATGTTTCGCCGGAATCAAGCTTAAGCGCAGAGCACGGCGTGGATTATTATTTTGCTGTGGGCTGCCGGGAAACTCCCCTGCTGCCCCTGCCGGGAGACAAGCGGAGCATCATGTGGGAGCTGGCGGAAAACGGCGCATGGTGCGCTGTGGAGGGCGATGGACTGAGCTCAAAATGCGCCGTGTACGCGGCGGCGGAGTTTTCCGGCGAAATGCGCTTTGTGGAGCTGACCGCCCAAAACGGCGTATCCGGGGAGCTTATCATCTCCTTTGAGCCCATGTTGGCTAAATTTGAAGATTATGTTAACAATCCAGCCTTCTGGCGGCTGGGTATGATCGCTGAAAAGCGGGACGGCTGCCTTCTTATACGCAGACTGAGGCGGGAAACTCAGCCGGAAATGTGGCTGTGTCTGGCCTGTGACGGCAGTATGAATTTCACGGCTGACCAAAACGGCGCCTGTTCCGGTGCGCTGTCCGCGCCCCGGGTCAGGGCGGCTGTAAACGTGGAGCTGAAAGCGGGAGAGCGGAAAACCGTCCGCTTTTCCCTGTGTGTGGGTCGGGACGGGGACGCTGCCTATAACGGCGCTCAGCGCCTGCTTACTCTGGGCCCCGCCGACCGGGCAGATATGCCCGGAGCCTTCGCCGCGCTGACAGGCCTGCGGGCAAGCGGCATAGGTTTGGCCATGGCCATGCTGGGGCGGCTGTGGTTTTTCCGGGGCGAAAACGTTTGCCCAAAGGATATGCTGTGGCGCTATTCCGTTTCCGGCGAAGCGCCCATTATCGCCATGCGCCCCAAATGCCCGGAGGACGCCGACGGGGTGATAAAGGAATTTTCTCTTTTACGGGGCTGCGGCGCGCCGGGTGAGCTGATTTTCGTCACGGACGACGGGGGCGAATACGCCCGGCCGGTCTCCCGCCGCATTGAGGACGCTCTTGAAAAGCTGGGGCTTAGCCCGCTGCTGGGGGCGGACGGCGGAGTGTACATTCTGCCCACGGACTCCTGGGAAGCCGTTAAAAGCGCCGCGGCGGTGGTCATCGGCGAGGATCGCCCGGCTCGCGTCACCGACAGAAGCTACCGCTTTCCCGAAGCCGGTAGCCGCAGGGGCGTGCCGGAATACCGCTGGGGCGACGAGTACTTTGAATTTTATGTAAACCAGTCTCTCCCTGCCCGCTGCTGGTCGGACGTTCTTTCAAACGGCGGCTTCGGCTATATCGCCGCCGACAGCGGCATCGGCCATATGTGGCTTTCTAACGCCCGGGAACAGCCGGTGAACCGCTGGCTCAACGACCCCACCGCTATTATCGGCGGAGAAACGCTGGAGCTGGAAACCGGCGGCGTGCGCGTAAACCTCTTTGCATCCGGCGCCGGCAGAAAGCAGCTTGTGCGCTTTGGCTTCGGCTGGACTCAGTGGCTCACGGAGCTTGACAGCGGTGGCGTATCCGTCACGGCCTGTGTGCCGGGCGGGTCTGACGTCAGGCTTCTGTTTATAGAACCCACCGGCGGCGCCAGCGGAAAACTTCTGTGGAAAACCGACCTCTCCCTGACGGGAAACAGCGCGGACGCGGCTGGGGTGTCTGTTGATTATGTAAACTCAACATTCACTGTCAGAAGCAGCCGCTCATATATCAGGAGCGCTGAGTTTTCCGTCAGAGCCTCCCGCCCGCCGGACAGTTTCGTCTGCGACGGCTTCAAATGGGCCCGGGGGGAACTGGACAACAGCACAGGCTATTCCGGCCAGCCGGTTTTGGGCTGCTCCTTTGTTTTGGACAGGCCCCTTGTCATAGTGTGCGGCAGCGCCGGCGATGAAGAGCTTGAAGAATTATGTCAACTCG
>CAZLIJ010000096.1:0-6270 GCA_964559305.1 uncultured Oscillospiraceae bacterium
CGCTTTTGAAGCCGGCTCTGCCGCCCAGACGCCCGTATATCAATATGGCCGTCACAGCGGCGGCGGCAACAACGCATATCACGCAGGCAAGTATAACCCTGCTCAGTCTCACCCGTTTGTCGAAAACCGGACGACGGGGCTTTTTTTCATTATTGTCCACAGTTGTTCGCTCCTCCCTGATGGGGCATTATATCGTATATAGTACGCAATTTGCCGGGCAGTCTTGCAACAAGACTGCCCGGCATAACCTCCGCGTTGTTATCAGGCGCTGGCTGAATAGCTCAGCCCGCTGAAGAAGGCCGCGGGGTCTGTGGTCGAGCCGTTATAACGGATCTCAAAATGGCAGTGGGCGCCGGTGGACCAGCCGGTTGACCCGACATAGCCGATGGTCTGCCCCTTGCTCACCGTCTGTCCGGCGGACACGGCCAGCGAGCTCATATGGGCGTAAAGGGTAGTATAACCGTTTGCGTGGTTAATCATCACATAATTGCCGTAGGAAGATGAATACTGGGCCACAGCCACGGTGCCCGCGTCCGCCGCTTGAATGGTGGAGCCGGCGGAAGCGCCGATATCAAGGCCGGAATGGAACTTGGTGGTGTGGAATATGGGATGTACACGGTTGCCGTAGCGGCTGGTTATGTATTTGCAGGAGGGCACAGGCCACTGGAAGGAGCCGGTACCGGTAACGGATGAGGATGAATTTGAGCTGTTGTTTTTCTTTGCTTCCTCAGCCTCTGCCGCCAGCTGGGCGGAAAGCTTGTTCATGTCGCTGATGACCTGCTTTTCAGCGGCGGCGTTTTCGTTATATGCCTTGGTGTATGTATCAATATTGCCCTGCAGCGAGGAGATCATCTGGGTAGCCTGGCTTATCTGGCCCTCAAGCTCAACCTTTTCCTGCTTCAGGTCTTCCTGCTTGCCCTGCATCTCGGTCTGGGTGTCCTGATACTCCTGCTTGAGAGTGCGGCATTCCGTCACGGCAGCCTTGTAGCTGTCCTCCAGCGCCTTGTCGCTCTTCATTATCTCGCCTATGTCATCGATCTTGCACAGAAGATCGGAAAGGCTGGTGGCTGTGAACAGCACTTCAAAGTAGCTGTATCTGCCGCCGCTCTCCTCCATGGCGCGCACCCTGGTGCGATAGCGCTCCAGCTGCTCGTCCCTGTCGGTCTCGGCCTGAGCCAGCTCCTCGCCCTTCTTCTGTATCATGTCATCGTAAAGGTCTATCTGCTGCTCAAGAAGGTCGATGTCCTGCCTTGTCAGCTCGCACTGCTTATCCAGCGCGGCCTTCTGCTGAAGGTAGCCCGCCTGCTGATTCTTAAGTGTGTTTATCTGCTGCGCGGCAGCCTTCTTCTGTGACGTCAGCGCATTTTTCTTGGCCTGCAGCTCCGACATACTGGAAGCGGCTGACGCGGCGCTTGGCAAAACCATAAGCACCAGCGATACTACCAGTATCACCGCCAGAACTATCGACATTATTGATATGAATTTCTTACTCATTCTTACCTCCCTGGAAAACTGCTAAACTGCTCAAACCTTCAAATAATTCCTTATGGCGTTGATTCCGCCGAAAGCGCCCACCAGGACGCTGACAGCCAAAAACACCAGACCCACCGGCCCGGCAACGGCGGAAAACGGAACCACATCCACGTACTGACCCACGATGTCGGACATCACCCTGCCGGTGATAAGGGCGTACAGTCCCCATTCGGCCAGAAAGGCCAGCGCGCCGCCCATAAGTCCCAGCGCCAGACCTTCCACCACAAAGGGCAGTCGTATAAAGCCGTTGGTGGCGCCCACCATTTTCATAATGCCTATCTCCTCCCGCCGGCTGAAAGTGGCCAGCTTGATGGTGTTGGACATAATGAAAAACGACACGATCACAAGTATGACTATAAGCACCAGCGATACGATGCTGACCACATTGCGGATAGTGATGAAGCTGTTGGCGTAATCCACATGGGCGTTGACTTTCGCCACGCCGTCCACCTTTTCAAGATCAGCCTTGGTCTGTGCCATAAGGCTTATATCCTTGAGCTGAACGACAAATCTGTCTCTGAACGCCGTCTTGTCGATGCCCTCCATCAGGTCGTTGTCGTAGCCGGACATGAAGTCCCTCATGGCCTGCTGTCTTGTGACGAAGGTTGCGGCAGCCACATTGTCCACACTGTCGATGCTGCTTTGAAGCGCCTGGGCCTCGCTTTCGCTGTAATCCTCGTCAACAAACGCGATGACTTCGTTTTCCTTTTCAAGGTCTTTTATGAAGCTGTTTATGTTCACGGCCACCAGTGAAAAGCTGCCCATAATGAGAAGGCAGGCCAGAATTATCGTGACCGACGCGAAGGACATGAATCTGTGGGTCTTTATGCTGCGGAAGCCTTCGCGAATAAGATACCCGCATTTATTCATTTTCATAGCTGTAGTACCCGTCCATTCCGTCGCTGATCACGCTGCCGCCGTCTATTGCAATTACGCGCTTTGAAAACGCGTTTACCAGCTCCTTTTCATGAGTGACCACCAGAACGGTGGTCCCAAGCTCGTTTATCTTTTCCAGCAGAAGCATAAGCTCCAGCGATCTAACCGGGTCAAGGTTGCCGGTGGGCTCGTCCGCAATTATCATACGGGGCGAGTTCACAAGGGCGCGGGCTATGGCCACACGCTGCTGTTCGCCGCCGGACAGCTCCTGAGGCATACGCTTTTCCCGGCCGTCCAGACCGACAAGATTGAGCACATACGGTACTCTGTCCCGAATAATCTTTTCCGACGTACCCACAACGCGCATGGCGAAAGCCACGTTGTCGTACACGGTCATATCGTCTATAAGCCGGAAATCCTGAAAAACAACTCCGATGGTACGGCGCATCTTGGGCAGCTTGCTGCGTTTGATGCGGCACATATCAAAGCCGTTAACGGTTATCTCGCCCTCCGTGGGGCGAATCTCGCCGGTAAGCAGTTTGATGACGGTGGTCTTTCCGGAGCCGGAGGGCCCCACAAGAAAGACAAACTCGCCTTCGTTGATGGTCAGATCCACGTCCTTAAGGGCCGTGGTTCCGCTGCTCTCGTACACCATCGTAACGTCGCTCATTTGAACCATTAGGTAATTTCCTCCAAAATGCCGTGGCAGATGTCAGTGTCTGGTCTGGTTTAGTGAATCAAGATACTTTTTCACCATCATGGCCACCTTGAATACTATGGCGTGGTCAAATTCCCGCAGATCCAGGCCCGTAAGCTTCTTAATCTTTTCAAGGCGGTACACCAGGGTGTTGCGGTGCACATAAAGCTTTCTTGAAGTCTCCGACACGTTGAGGTTGTTTTCAAAGAACTTGTTGATAGTCTCCAGCGTATCGTCGTCCAGAGATTCGATGGGATTCTTTTTGAAAACCTCCTGCAAAAACATCTCGCAAAGGGTGGTGGGCAGCTGATAGATTATGCGTCCCAGACCCAGATTTTCGTAGTTGATGATGTTCTTTTCGGTGTCAAACACCCGGCCAACGTCGATGGCGACCTGAGCTTCCTTGTATCTGTCGGCCAGCTCACGCAGATGCTTTGCCGTGGTGCTCACGCCCACAACGCACTTGATCTGAAGCTGCTCACGCAGCGTTTTTTCGATATTTGCCGCTATGGACATGATCTCGTTGGTGTCGTCGGGACTGTTGAGCTCCTTGATTACAACGATATCAGTCTCGCTGACGCTGAGCACAAAGTCATGCTGCTTGTCGGGGAAAAGCCCCTGAATGACCTCCACAGAGACTATCTCCGGGTGATCGTACTGCCGCACAAGCAGCACCGCCCTTGGTACGTCGGTGACAAAGTGCAGCTCCTTGGCCCGCACATACACGTCCCCCGGCAGAATGTTATCGGAGATGATGTTCTTCACAAAGGCAGCCTTGTTGTGCTTCTCCTCGTAATTTGTCTTGGCCTCGTTAAACGCGACCGCGGCAAGCACGCAGGAGCTTCTGGCCATATCGTCCGTGCCCTCCACAAAAACGGCATAATCAAATTTGTTGCCGTTTATACCGATAAGCTTGTAGGTTCGCACATCGGAAAGAATTACCTGATCCATGGACTCATGATCAGCAGGGTGAAAATCCTCCAACCGGGAACCGATCATGGACAGCTCGCTGCAGGCAACAACAAAGCCCTGGTCGTCGATCACACCGATACACCTGTCGGTGGCTTCCTTCATCTGGATTATAACGCTCTGAAATATCCTGCTGGACATAAACGTTCCTCCCGCATAGCCAATGGCTATTTTACAAATTATACACGTGGCTCATAGTTTTACATAATAGCCCATTTTTGTGCGATTTTCAATAGAAATCCGTGTAAAATTTGTTAAATTTTAAGGGTGGATATTGCTAAGCGTTGAAAAACGTGGTGTTTTCAAAGATTTTTTTAGTTATTTTTTATCCATCACAATGCACAAATCCGCCTCTGACAGCTCAAAAACTCCACCCGAAGGAAGGGATTCAGGCAGCTTAAGTCCGCCCACGGAAAGCCTTCTCAGCTCCCTCACAGGCTTTCCCACGCTGGCCAGCATACGCTTTATCTGGTGGTATTTTCCCTCCATGACCGTTACAAGGCATGTATCCCCGCCCAGAAGCTTCAGCTCCGCCGGCAGGCATTTTGTGCCGTCGGCAAGAGTTATCCCCTCGCTAAAGCGCCGCACGTCCCCCTGGTCTGGTACGCCGTCTACTCTGGCGCGGTAGGTCTTTTTTATGCCGGAGGCCGGTGAGATAACTCTGTGGGCAAATTCGCCGTCGTTTGTGAAAAGCAGAATGCCCGTGGTGTCCTTGTCGAGCCTGCCCACGGGAAAAACGCCCATGCGCCTGACCTCCGGCGGCAAAAGCTCCAACACGGTCTTCTGCTTTCTGTCGGCGGTGGCGGTGAGCACCCCGGCGGGCTTATCCATGGCAAAATAGCGCATTCGCTTATATGAAAGCTCCCGCCCGTCCATGGATACCGCGGAAATCTCCGGATCGAACCGCAAGCCGCAGTCGGCGGAAACCGCACCGTCCACAGCGAACCTGCCGTCCTTTATCATTTTTTTCGCGCTGCTGCGGGTGGCAAGTCCCATGTCGCATATGTACTTGTCCAGTCTTATCAAAGCCATGGGGGCATTATAACATACTTTGCCCGGTTTTTGAATAGTAATTGCAGGAGGTGATCTTTGTGGAGAAGAAAAAGCGCAGACTTACGCGCTCGACGGCGGTGATGATTATTATAGCGGCGGCAGTGCTCATAACGGCGGCAGTGCTTGTGCGGGGCATACGCGACAAGCCGGGCTCCGGTCTTCAGGCTCTGATAAATGTGTCCACACAGCAAGGACGCCAGAAGTATCTGTCAAACCTTGGCTGGGAGATAGACGCCGCCAGTGAAAAGAGCGCGGAGATAGTGGTTCCCGTGGAATTCGGTCAGGTGCTGGCGGAGTACAACAAGCTGCAAAAGCAGCAGGGCTTTGACCTCAGCGTATATTCCGGCATGAAATGCACGCAATACAGCTACTTTGTTACAAACTATCCCGGCGAGGAACAGGTAGTGGCAACACTGTACGTCCACGGAAGACAAGTGGTGGGCGGAGACATCCACTCAACCCGCGTGGACGGATTCATGCACACCTTGAAATAGAACTGAACATATATTATTGACGTGAAAAATGTCGAATAAGTTTCAGGAATGTTTTTACATTTGCAGGCGTATGAGCAGATGCTTCATGAAAAGGAAAAATCCCGGCAGGTCAAACCTGCCGGGATTTACTATTGTGATGATATGTTTTCGCTGACAGTCAGGAAAACGAAACCATCGAAATGGGGAAGCTTTTCCCCGGAATATTACTGCTCGTTAACTTCGATGACAACACCGGAACCGACAGTGCGGCCGCCCTCGCGGATAGCGAAACGCAGGCCCTTCTCGATAGCGATGGGGGTGATCAGCTCAACTCTCATGTCCACGTTGTCGCCGGGCATGCACATCTCAACGCCGTCAGGCAGATTGATGACGCCGGTAACGTCGGTGGTACGGAAGTAGAACTGGGGACGATAGTTATTGAAGAACGGAGTATGACGGCCGCCCTCATCCTTGCTCAGAACGTAGACCTGGCCGGTGAACTTGGTGTGGGGGTGAATGGTCTTGGGAGCTGCCAGAACCTGGCCGCGCTCAACATCCTTCTTTGCAACACCGCGGAGCAGGCAGCCCACGTTATCGCCGGCTTCTGCGTAATCCAGGGTCTTGTGGAACATCTCGGTGCCGGTGACGGTGGTCTCGGTGGCGGTGTCG
>CAZLIJ010000097.1:0-6251 GCA_964559305.1 uncultured Oscillospiraceae bacterium
ATACCTGATAACGAGCTGCCCCACGTGAAGGAAAAGTTCTATAAAGGCAGTTCAAAGGACAGGGGCAACGGCATAGGTCTGGCCGTTTGCGACGAGATAATCACCCGGCACGGCGGCGCGCTGACCATTTCAAACGCCGGCGGCGGCGGATGTCTGGTAGTTATGACGCTGCCAGTTAAGCAAAAATAAACTTCAAGAGGTATTCAATTGTCAAAAGATATAAAAGATAACAATGGCGGAGCCTGCGGTTTTCGCACCTCCATAGGCGGTCAGGCCCTCATAGAGGGCATCATGATGCGCGGCCCGCAAAAGCAGGCCATAGTCTGCCGCACCCAGGACGGACTTGTGGAAAAGGTTGAGGAACTCAACTGGGTCAAGGACAAGCATCCCATTCTGGGCTGGCCCTTTATCCGCGGCTGCGCCACCTTTCTGGATTCCATGATAAAAGGCGTTCAGGCGCTTTCATACTCAGCCGAGCTTTTACCGGACGACGAGCAGGAGGAACCCGACAAGATAGATCAGTGGGTGGAAAAGCATTTTACCGCTGAAAAGGCCCAGAAGATCATCATCGGCATTGCCGTGGTGCTGGGCATTGCCCTTTCTGTGGCTCTTTTTGTGATACTGCCCACATTTATAACCGGCTTTATAAAAAGCGTGCACACCCACTATTTTGCCCGCAATCTTATCGAAGGCGGATTCAGAATAGTGATCTTTCTGGCCTATCTGGGGCTTTGCAGCCGGATGAAGGAAATGAAACGGCTGTTTTCATACCACGGCGCGGAGCATAAGACCATCTTCTGCTATGAGCACGGCAAACCGCTGACGGTGGACAATGTCCGCCCGGAATCCCGCTTCCACCCCAGGTGCGGCACCAGCTTTCTTTTTGTGGTCATAATAATCAGCATACTGGTAAACTCGGTAGTTATGGTGCCCAACACCTTTGCCCGCATGGGTATACATCTGCTGCTGCTGCCGGTGGTCGTGGGAATAAGCTACGAGATAAACCGCTGGTGCGGCAGACACGACAACTGGCTTTCAAAGGGTCTTTCCGCGCCCGGCAAATGGCTGCAGAGACTGACCACCAACGAGCCTGACGACAGTATGATAGAATGCGCCATACGCGCAATGGAACTGGTAATTCCTGAAGAAAAGGGCGCTGACGCCTGGTGATACCGTGAATTCTGAAACGATTAATATGCCAAAAACCTATAACGACATTTTTATAAACGTGCGCAACATCCTTCGCGATCACAATATCGAAGGCTACACGCTGGAAGCCCGCGTTATCGTGTGCATAGCCTCCGGCAAGACCGGCACTGAGCTTTTGCGGGATCTGACGCTGTATTCCTCCCCCGAGATAGAGCGGGCCGCCATGGACATGGTGAAGCGCCGGCTGGAGGGCGAACCTGTGGCTTATATCACAGGCTCCTGGGAATTTTACGGTCTCCCCTTTTACGTCACTCCTGACGTGCTCATCCCCCGCATGGACACCGAAGTGCTGGTGAGCGCCGCCATAGACTCCATCTCCGGGCGGAAAATGGACGCGAGGATACTTGACCTTTGCTGCGGCTCCGGCTGCATCGGCTGCGCCATCGCCCACGAGCTGCCCGCCACCCGGATAGTATCCGTGGACATCAGCGCAAAAGCGCTGCAGGTGGCAAGAAAGAACGCCGAGATAAACAGGGTGACTGGGCGGATGCTGTGCATCCAGTCGGACGCCATGTCCTCCCCGCCCATGGGCATCGGCACCTTTGATCTTATTGTGTGCAACCCGCCATACATCGCCACCGGCGAGCTGATGACGCTGGACTGCTCCGTAAGGGATTACGAACCGCTTTGGGCGCTGGACGGCGGCCAGGACGGGCTTGATTTTTACCGCAAGATACTTAAGCACTGGAAGTGTGTGCTCCGCCCGGGCGGGCAGATATTTTTTGAGGTGGGCGAAGGTCAGTGCGAAAGCGTAAAGGAACTGCTGCTGAAAAACGGTTTTCTCGGCGTGGAGATGTTCAAGGACACGCTGGGTGTTGAAAGGGTAGTTTCCGCAAGGCTTTGATGATAATAAAATGAATTCTAATATTTGAGGTGTAATATGGCCAGTAAAACTAAAGCTCCTATAACCACCCCCGGTCAGGCGGACGACAAAAAAAAGGCGCTGGCAACAGCTATCGCGCAGATAGAAAAGAACTACGGCAAGGGCGCCATCATGCGTTTGGGCGACGATATACCCGTCAACTGCGAGGCTCTGTCCACCGGCTCTCTTTCGCTGGACATGGCGCTGGGCATCGGCGGCGTGCCAAAGGGCCGCATTGTGGAAATCTACGGGCCTGAGGCCTCCGGCAAGACCACTCTTGCCCTGCACATAGTGGCTTCCGCCCAGAAAAACGGCGGCGAAGCTGCGTATATTGACGTGGAGCACGCCCTTGAGCCCGGTTACGCCCAGCAGTTGGGCGTGGATATCGACAGTCTGCTTATATCTCAGCCGGACACCGGCGAGCAGGCGCTGGACATAACCGAATCGCTGGTTCGCTCCGGCGCGGTGGATGTTGTGGTCATCGACTCCGTGGCGGCTCTTATACCCAGAGCCGAGCTGGAAGGCGAAATGGGCGACGCCGTTGTGGGCGCGCTGGCCAGGCTTATGTCCCAGGCAATGCGCCGTCTGGCAGGCGCCATATCCAAAAACGGCTGCACCGTGATATTTATAAACCAGCTCCGTCAGAAGATAGGCGTGATGTACGGCAACCCCGAAACCACCCCCGGCGGTCTGGCGCTGAAATACTACGCCTCCGTGCGCATTGACGTGCGCCGCATCGAAACGCTGAAAAACGGCACCGAGGTCGTCGGCAACCGCACCCGGGCAAAGGTCATCAAAAACAAGGTCGCCCCTCCCTTCAAGGAAGCGGAGTTCGACATTATCTACGGCAAGGGCATCTCCCGCATGGGCGAGGTAGTTGATCTCGGCGTGAAGCTGGGCGTCATAGACAAAGCCGGCGCCTGGTTTACCTGCAACGGTGAGCGTATTCAGGGCAAGGAAGGCGTTAAGGACTATCTTGCCGAAAATCCGGAAGTCTGCGAAAAGATCGAAAAGGAGATCATGGATAGCGCCGAGCAGCTCACCCAGCGCGCCCAGCGGGAGACCCGCGCCGCCGGAAAGGCCGTGGATGTTTCCGCGGACGATTTTGAGGGCTGATAACCGTGCGCATATCCGAAATGCGGCAGACCTCCACTGAGCGCTTTACTCTTTTGTTTGACGACGGCAGCACGATGAAGACCACGCTGGACATCGTTGCCGGTATGTATCTGCACTCCGGCATGGAGCTGGACGAGGCGGACTTTGAAGCGCTTAAAAACGCGTCGGAGTATTCTCTTTGTCAGGGTCATGCCGCTCGGCTTATTAGTCAACAGGCCATGTCAAAAAAGGGCCTGCGGGACAAGCTGGTTCAAAAAGGCGAAACGCCGGAAAACGCCCAGAAGGCCGCGGACCGGCTGGAGGAGCTTGGCGTGCTGGACGACAGCGTTTTTGCCGGCATCGTGGTGCGCCACTATGCCGCCAAGGGCTTTGGCGCGGGCCGGATAAAAAACGAGCTTTACCGCCACGGCGTTCCCCGGGACGAGGGGCTTAAGGAAATGCCGGAGCAGGATGAAAAGATGGGCAGGTTTATCCGCACCCGGCTAACTGATCCCGAGGATAGAGCCCAGATAAAAAAAGTCACCGACGGTCTTGCCCGCCGGGGCTATTCCTGGAGCGAAATTAAAGAAGCTTTGGCCAGATTCAAGGCGGAAGCTGAGGAGACACAATGGACAGAACAATAGCCCTCATATCTCTGGGCTGCGCCAAAAATCTTGTAAATTCTGAGCAGATGCTCTATCTGCTGGATAAGGCCGGTTACGCCATAGCCCCGGATCCGGACGGCGCCGACGCCGTTATAATAAACACCTGCGGCTTTATAGACGCCGCCAAGACCGAAGCTATCGACACTGTTTTGCAGATGGCGGAGCTGAAGGCCGCCGGGCGCATCAAAAAGATAATTGTCACCGGCTGCCTTACCGAGCGCTATAAAGCCGATTTCGCCTCCGAGCTTCCGGAGGTGGACGCCGTTTTGGGTGTGGGCAGCTTCGGCGACATAGTCGCCGCTGTGGAAAGCGCCTTTGCCGGTGACAGGCCCCAGCTTTTCGGCGACAAGAACTCCCCTGTGGAGGATACCCCCCGCATAGTTTCCACCGGCCCGGCCTGGGCGTATCTGCGCATAGCAGAGGGCTGCGATAATTTTTGCGCTTTCTGCGCCATACCGTATATCAGGGGCCGCTATCGCTCCCGCAGTATGGACAGCATCGTGGACGAGGCTCGGGATCTGGCCGCCCACGGCGTGAAAGAGCTTATTTTCATCGCTCAGGACATCACCCGCTACGGCACCGACCTTTACGGCAGGCGCTCCCTTGCGGAGCTTTGCCGCAGGCTTTCTGATATCAAGGGCGTGCAGTGGATTCGTCTGCACTACCTTTATCCGGAGGCTTTTGACGACGAGCTTATCGACGAGATCGCCTCAAACCCCAAGATCGTCAAATATCTGGATATTCCCATCCAGCATATAAACGACGAGATTTTAAAGAAGATGAACCGCCACACCAACGGCGGCGAGATAAGGGCGCTGTTTTCAAAGCTGCGGGAAAAGATTCCCGGACTTGTGCTGCGTACAAGTCTTATCGCCGGTCTTCCCGGCGAGGGCGAGGATGAATTCAACGAGCTGTGCGCCTTTTTGCGCAGCGCTAAGATAGAGCGCGCCGGCGTGTTCCCCTACTCCCCGGAGGACGGCACCCCCGCGGCCAAGCTGGAACGGGTAGACAGCGAGACTGCCCAGCGCAGGGCTGATCTAATAATGGATATTCAGGCCGGTATCATGGATGAATTCTGCGCCGGCCTTGTGGGTAAAACTCTGGCCGTGCTGTGCGAGAGCACAGATACCCAAACCGGCGGCAGGAGGGGCCGCAGCTATATGGATTCGCCGGACATAGACGGTCTTGTATACTTTTCCGGCAGCTGCGAAGCCGGCGACATCGTCAACGTGCGCATAAACGCCGTGGACGACGGGAATCTCATTGGAGAGGAAATCTGATATGAAAACAACAGCGAGCAAAATCACTATTGGCCGCATGGTACTTATACCCGTGTTTCTGGTATTTGTGTATCTTGGAATGTGGGGCTGGGGTCTGGCCGTATACATAATTGCCTGTCTTTCCGACGTGGCAGACGGCTATATTGCAAGGCACTATAATCAGGTGACCAATTTCGGCAAATTTATGGACCCCCTGGCGGACAAAATGCTGGTGCTGGCCGCCATGTGCTTCTTTATTGAAAACGGCCAGATGGCCGGCTGGATGGTGGCCGTGGTGCTGCTGCGTGAATTCGGCGTTTCCGGGCTGAGGCTTATCGCCGTGGAGCATGGCCGCGTTATCGCGGCAGCAAAATCCGGCAAGCTGAAAACCGGCGTCACCATGGTTTCACTGGGCATCATGATCGCCTCCCCGTATCTGTGGCCCGCGGCGACAATGACCATTGACCTTGTCTGCTCCTGGCTCATCATTATCACCACGGTGTACTCCGGCATAGAATACTTTGTGCGAAACGCAGATGTGTTCAAGGATACGGAAAAGCCTTGAAATCCGTTCCACCGGGCTTGACAGAAGTCTGTCAGGGTGTTAATATAATCAGGTAATTTGATATGTTTGGCGTTGATCGGGAAAAGTACGACTCCCCTCACCTCTCAGAGAGGTTCCGCGTTTGCTGTAAGCGGAGCTGTGGTGTGAAGTCTGAAATGCGCCCGGGAGCCGCTGAAGTAGGAAATGACTTCACGCCATGGCAGCGTTAAAGGCCCAAACCGGTGTTAGCCGGAGAGTGAAAACGAGAGTGGAACCGCGTAATTACGCCTCTCATGGGATATTCCCATGAGAGGCTTTTATTTTAGCTTTTGAGCTGACATCATTATTTTCTCTCATCACTCGGAAAGGAAAATATGTTTGAAGAAATCCGTGAAACAGTGGAGGCCTACAAGGCCAGAGACCCCGCGGCGCGCACCACGCTGGAGGTGCTGCTTTTATACCCCGGCGTAAGCGCCGTACAGAGCCACAAATACGCCCACTGGTGCTATGAGCACAATTTGAAGCTTTTGGGCAGAACCATTTCCCAGGTAAACCGCCACCGCACCGGCATTGAAATACACCCCGGGGCTAGGCTCGGCAGAAGAGTTTTCATCGAT
>CAZLIJ010000098.1:0-2149 GCA_964559305.1 uncultured Oscillospiraceae bacterium
CCGGGTCGTGTTATGCTTTTTTCAGTGCAGCAGTTCCTCTCCGGCGTATATGGCGTAGTTATTTTTTCCGTTGCGCTTGACATGGTACAGCGCGGTGTCCGCCTGACGGTACAGCTCGGAAAAGCTGGTAACTCCGCATATACCGAAGGCGCCGCCGATGCTGCAATGCTCACAGTCGCCCTCGCGGCTGATGAAGGAGGAGAGCTTGGCTGAAAGGGAAGCCACGGATCTGCGCATGGCGTCCTCGCTGTTTACGTCGTAAATAAAGGCGCAGAATTCATCCCCGCCCATGCGCCCCACCACAGCGGTGCGGCGGAAATGGGCCTTCATGATATTGGCCATGGCGATAAGGGCATTGTCGCCCTCGGAGTGACCATAGCTGTCGTTTGTGCGCTTGAGATCGTCAAGGTCGGCGATAAGGAAAAGACAGTGCTTTCCGCTGCCGGCGTCCAGCAGACCCTTGATAAGCATCTCGGAGGTGGAGCGGTTATATACGCCGGTCATGCCGTCGTTCTGGGCGGCAGATATAAGGGTCTGGACTATGCGCTCGTGCTGGGCGTTGACCCGTTGGGTGTGCTCGTTTTGTATCAGCAGATACGCCGCGCCCAGCATCACGGAATAGGTGGGAATGATGGCGGCAAGATATGGGTAGAGCAGCTGAACCAGCACGCCCAGCCCTGTTATAAGCGGCAGCAGCAGCATAAGAACCTTCAGCGGGGAGGACTCCATACGATTCCAGTTGACAAAGATGAACACATAGGCGCCTATGACCAGCGCGGCGAAAATAAGGTCCGGCGCGTGGCTGAGGGGCCCGAATACCATGCCCGCGTCTGTCACCGCGAAGATGTAATTGAATGCGATATTCAAAACAACAAATACAAGATACACGCCGTAGCCTGCGCCTGCGGCCCGCAGGATGACTTTGTTTGGAGCTGACTCGTCCAGAACAAGTGAGATCATGTAAAGCATCCATGACAGTACCGGCAGCATTACCACAGCGTAATATGTGGTGATCAAAAGCATCTGGATGCCCGCGGGAAAACTGAAATTAAGAGAGAGATTGCTCAGTATCTCCGCCACTGAGGCAAGTATACCCGTTGTGACGCAGATGGTGAACAGCCGCTGTTCATAGCTGCCCCTGCGGTAGTCCCGGTATATTGCCAGAAACAGTACAACAAGGAAAGCCAGACTTATTATTTCCGCGTCAATATGATACATATGGCTCACCCCCCCGCAAAAACACTCAGTATGCCGTTTTATGCCCTGAGAGCTCGCTTTATCCCCTCAGTAACCTACTGATAGTCCCGCTCCATAACGGCAAATTCAGTGGCCACGGCGGCCTCGTCGATGTCGTTTTGGCGCAGCATATCCGAAAGACAGCTGGACGAGCCGTACAGCATGGTCATATCCTGATTCCCCGATATGCCCTTGAGCTGGTGAGCGGCTTCAAAAAGCGCCTGATAATCCCTGGCGGACATGGCGGCGCGGGCCTCGTCCATGGTGGAGTCATTCAAAAACATTTCAAGCACGGATTCATACAGCGCCGTATCACCAAGGAAGCGGGCCAGCCCGTGGCTGTAATCAATTCCGCAGCTTTCAAGAATGCTGATATCCATATCAGTTCCTCCCGATTTTGTGTACTAATAAAAAAGCCTGCCGTTTCAGCAAAACGACAGACGCATACCGGTAATTGTGCAGCTGGCTGCCACCCGTTTTATTGGGAGGCCCTTTAGCTTTGCGCCGCCACCTTTCGGAGGGTTTGCTCTTAACATGTAATTTTAAGTTAGTCAATTAATTCACTTTTGTTAGTATACAGCATACTTTTGCAATTATCAACAGGAAATAGCCGATTTGTAGTTACATATTATCATCTTAGTCACATTTTTAAGGAAAATATGCAACCATCCTTTTTTACATAAGTTTCACACGAAAGTAATAATAAAGTAGACAAAATGCCACATGAAGTGTAAAATATATTTAAAAAGGTGATAAAGCCGGGGGAGAGGAAAAGATGATTCGCCGCAGGGGACACAATTGGACAGCGATTGTGTCGGCCATGATTTTCATGGCCGCTTTACTGTCGGCGCTTATTCCGGCTCAAGCGGCGGCCGCCGGGAGAACCGTAAGGGTGGCGTGGTATGCCCTTGAG
>CAZLIJ010000098.1:2159-6230 GCA_964559305.1 uncultured Oscillospiraceae bacterium
GGTTTTCAGCAGACGGACAATCTGGGCTGTAAAAGCGGTTATGCCTACGAATATCTGCAGGACATGGCGGCTGTGAACGGCTGGACATACGAATATGTGAACTGCGACGCCGACAAGGCCGCCGAGCTGGTGGCCGGAAAATATGCTGACATCGCGCTATGTGTGCCGGGGACGGACAGCGAGGGACTTACGCTGTCCGCAGCCCCGGTCGCGTATATTTCGACCTATATCTACACTCTGGACACTGACTATTCTCTGGCCGGGGAAAATCCCGCGGCGCTGAACGGAAAGACCGCCGCACTGGTGCGGGGGACCGGAGCGGACAAAAAGCTTGAAAGCTACGCTGCCGGTAAAGGTGTTACCGTCAATGAAAAATACTATGACGATGTGGCTTCCGCGGCGGAGGCGCTGAAATCCGGCGGCGCGAACTGCCTTGTCACCGACGACACCAACGACCCCGATGGGGTGAGGGTGGCGGCTGTTTTGGCAGCGGACGCCTATTATTTCATGTTCTCCGACGCCGCGCTGGCCGCTTCCGCAGATTCTGCCATGACCGCAATAAGGGCCAACAACGCCGACTACACGGATCTGCTCCACGCGAAATATTTCGGGGATGAGATGACCTGCGTACCGAAGCTTTCCTCCGGCGAGCTCAACTGGATATCCGCCCACGGGGAGATACGGGTGGGCTGGGTGGACGGGATGAGCCCGTTCATATTTGAAAAAGACGGACAGGCCACCGGCGCGCTGATCTCATATATCGAGCGGATAAGCCGGCTGACCGAGCTTAAGTTTTCCTATGTGATTTATCCCAATGCCGCAGCCCTGAAAGAGGGGCTGAAGGCCGGCGAGATAGATATGACGGCCGCGTCGTACAGGGATCTTAACTCGGCTGAGGAATCCGGCACCAGAATGACCGGCGAGTATTACAGCGCCGATTTTGCCCTTGTGACGCCGGCGGGCGCGGAGGTGGCCACAAACACGGTGGCATACAATGTCAACCGTGGCGAAAAATATATAGAGCGGCTTTATCCCAACGCAAAGATAATAAAACTCAATTCGGACAGCGCCTGCCTGTCCGCTGTGGCCGACGGTAAGGCGCAGTGCGCGGTGATAGAGCTTTTTTCCGCCAGAATGCTGACAAGGAACGTGGACTTCGACTCAATGAGCGTGATGCGGCTGGATATGCAGCTGCCGCTGTGCTTTGAAGTTTCAGCAGCCTGCGGACACACGCTGGTGAACATACTGAACACTGCCATGTCCGGGCTTGATTCCGGGAGGCTTGCCCAGGACGCCACCCGCATAACGCTGGAAAACGTGGACAGCTACAAAACGGCGGAGCTGGAGAACAGCCGCACGGAGGCTGTTGTGGCCAGTGATATCCTTTGCATATTGCTGATTCTGATGATAATCGCGTATATACGCTTTAACGCCAGATTCATAAATTCCGTGGTGAGAGCGTTTTTGCTTACCTGCTGGGCGGCTGAGCTGCGCTTCACAGGGGATCTGCTGAGCTATATCTTCAACCGGCACGCAGGGGAGACAGCGCTGCTGATAAACAGGATAGCGTCCTTTGCCCTGATGATCTCCACCCCGCTGCTGATGGCGGCGTTTGCGGTGTTCATATACCGTTATGCTTCCGACAGGGGTAAGCTTGGAAAGATTCTGCCCGCCGCAACAATAGCAATTGCCGGGGCGGACGTGGCGCTTACGCTTATCTCCGCTTTCGGCGGTCAGGTATATTATGTGACAAGCGCTAACGAGTATTTTCGGGGCGTGTATTTCCCGCTGTACACCTGGCTGCTGGCGGCGGGGATAGTCACTATCGGCGTGTGGCTTATTACCAACGCCAGGATATTTAAGCGCAAGGAGATGGCGGCGCTGCTGGTGATGCTTGTCATGCCCCTCCTAGGCACCGCGGCCCAGCTTTATCTGCCGGATATGAATCCGGCCAACGCTTTTGTCACTGTGGGTCTTTACTGCGCCTTTCTCAGCCTGCAGTCCGGACTGTTAAATATGGAACGGCGGGATCTTGTGATGACCCGGGGCGAGCTGGACGGTATCAGTGAAGGCTTTACAGGCGTATATTTCTGGGACAGGGCAAAAAAGAAAATGGTGGGCAGCTATGTGTCGCCGGAGTATGGCGTCGGCCTGGAAAACGGCGTCATAGCCGTTGACCGCTTTGTAGACACGCTGGTGGACAACCCCTTCAGGGATGCTGTGCGCGCCTTCCTTTCCACTGAATACCTGGAGAAACTCGATGCGCTGACTGAAAAGACCACCCGCGAGATAGAATACCGGGAGATCGGCCCCCACTGCGGAGAGTGGCGGCGCATCACGCTGGTGCATCTGCCGGCCAATCCCGAACGGGACGCCCAGCTTTATATGCTGTTCAACGACATAAGCTTTGAAAAGGCCCTGCAGGAGAGAGCTCACGCCCAGGACCGGCGTTTCATCAGTGCCGCGGCGGGGGTATATTCGGACATCAACGAATGGAATATGGACACCGATACGGCGCTGCGGCTCCGCTTCACCGCCGGTGGGGTCAACGAGGAGCCTATCGCCGGCAGCTGGGAGAAATATATGGACGGCATTATGCACACTTATGTGCTGCCGGACGACAGGGAGTCCTTTTCACGGCTCATGCCGGAGCATCTGCGCACTCTGCCGGCAGGCGCCTCACTCAACTGCAACTACCGCGAAGTGTATAAAAGCGGGGAAAGCCGCTGGCATTCAGCCACAGTGAAAATATACACGGACAGCGCCGGAACGAAGTTTGCCATGTATATGCATCAGGATATCGACGACTCCGTCAGGGAGCGGAACCGGCTGCGGGATCTGAGCGAGCACGACAGTATGACGGATCTTTTCAACAGGGAAAAACTGGATGACATGAAGCGCACGGAGTATGTGGGCCTGAAATCCTGCGGCGTGATATTCTTCGACGTGAACTATCTCAAGGCCACCAACGACACCTTCGGCCATGACGCGGGGGACGAGCTTATCATGACCGCGGCGGAGAGCATACGCTCCATAACCAACCGGCGCACCATGGCCTACCGCATCGGCGGGGACGAGATGCTGGTGATCGCCGGTGACTGCTCTGAGCAGGAGCTTTCAAAGATGGTGACTATGTGGCGGGCAAGACTTGCAGAGCTTAATATTGATGCACAGCACAAGTGCTCTCTGGCCGTGGGCTGGGCCTGGGGGGAGGGCAAGCTCGATCTGGACGAGCTGATACGTCAGGCTGATGAAAGAATGTACCGCAACAAAAAGGAAATGAACGCAGCCAGAACCCGGTAAAGATGCCCGGCGCTTCGGAGATGATAATTCCGGAGCGTCGGGTTTTTCTTGACTAAGGAAATAATAAAAGGTACAATATGTTGAATTGCTGTAATTATCGCCAGCAAATTATTGTCGGGGGAAACTGTGGATAAACTCACTTTTAAAGACGGGAAGCATCTTTCCCACGCGTATATTGTCTCGTCGCCCTCGGAGTCAGACCGCTTGGCTGCGGCCTATGAGCTGGCCCGGGCAATGGTGTGCTCCTCCGGCGGTGCGGTACCCTGCGGCAAGTGCCGCGACTGCCGCAAGGCGGCAGAGAATATCCACCCGGACGTCATCACCGTGGAGCGTCAGTTAGATACCCGCGGCAATCCCAGACGGGAGATATATGTGGACCAGATAAGAGCCGTGGCGGCGGACGCCTGCGTGCTGCCCAATGAGGCCGCCCGCAAGGTTTATATCATCCGCGACGCGGACACCATGAATTCAAGCGCCCAGAACGCGGCTTTAAAGCTGCTGGAGGAACCGCCCGCCTGGGCGGCGTTCATATTGTGCGCGGCAAATCCGGCCATGCTTTTGCCCACTGTGCGCTCCCGCTGCGCAAGGCTGAGCCTGAACGGAGAGGAAGCGGAGCCGGAGGACGGAGCCGGGGAGAGAGCCCGGGGCTTTATCAGCGCCGCCGCCGGCGGAGACAGAATAAAGCTGCTGACCTGGTGCCTTAAAAATGAGGACATGGACACTGCCGCCGCTTCAGAGTTTACTTTAAGGGCAGTGGAACTGCTGACA
>CAZLIJ010000099.1:0-2054 GCA_964559305.1 uncultured Oscillospiraceae bacterium
TTTTCATCATTGCCGGTCAGCCCATATCATATAAATGCAGACGTGATATACGCACTTTTTCCGGCGAGATCATGTCGCCCTGCGACGCCGCCAAAGCGGTGGACGCGCTATACTCCATCGCCCGCAGAAATCCCGACAGATACGAAAAATCCGGGGATGACGATTTCGCCCTCACCCTGGACGGGAGACGCTTTAGAGTCAGCGCCCTGAAGCAGCGTGGAGAGCACGCGGCGGTGATACGGCCCGTGTCCTCGGGAATTCCGGATTACCGTGAGATCGGCATCCCCGAGTGCGTTATGCAGACGGCCCGGCTGCAAAAGGGGCTGGTGCTGGTTACAGGCCCGGCGGGCAGCGGCAAATCCACCACCCTTGCCTGCGTGATGGACAAGGTAAACCACGAGTATGAAAAGCACATTATCACCATTGAAGACCCCATCGAATATATCTATGAAAATGACAAGAGCATTTTCACCCAGCGTGAGGTGGGCGCTGACACCCAGAGCTATGCCGCCGCGCTCAGAGCCAGTCTGCGCCAGTCGCCGGACGTTATCCTTGTGGGAGAGATGCGGGATTACGACACCATACGCACCGCTCTCACCGCCGCGGAAACGGGACATCTGATATTTTCCACCCTGCACACTCTGGGCATCGGCAGCACGGTGAACCGCATCATCGATATCTTCCCGCCGGATCAGCAGCAGCAGATAAGAGTGCAGCTGGCCTCCCAGCTGTGCGCAGTGATAACTCAGGAGCTGGTGCGCACATCCACGGGGGACATCGTGCCGGTATTTGAGGTGGTTCAGGTAAACAGCGCCATGCGCAACATGATACGGGAGAATAAGACCTATCAGCTGGACTCCTCTTTGGGTATGTATTCCGGGGATGGGATGCTCAGTCTGGACGGTATGCTCTTTGAGCTGCAAAAGACCGGTACCATAACCATGGACGCCGCCATATCTGCGGCGCTGCGTCCCGATGTTCTCAAAAAGCGTCTGGAGGGCGGAATCGACGTGGCCAGACTTAAATAAATACAACAGGGCGCCGCTGGGTTACAGCGGCGCCCTGTTGGCGGAAATATGAAAAATGAAAAGAAATACATAATTACTGACCCGGCTGGGACAAACGGGTCTCGGCCTCTCTCAGACGGCTGTTGAGCCGCTTGAGCAGAATATCCCGGTTGGCGGGCTTGTGGATGCAGTCCACCGCCCCAAGACGGAAGCAGTTGGATTCCACCGAGCCGGTATCGTCCGCCGTGATGAACATCACGGGGATGTCCGCCAGAGCCTCGTCCGACTTAAGGCGCCTTATCACGTCAAAGCCGGTCATGTCCGGCATGAACTGATCCAGAAGTATCATATCTGGTCTGTGGCTGTTCAGATAAAGAAACACGTCAGAGCCGGATGTAACGGAGCTGGTGAAATACTGCCCGGAAAGGGCAAGCCTGACAGCCTTGTTGTCAAGGATGTTGTCGTCAACTATCAAAACCTGCTTCATGCTCCGCCCCCTTTTCCGACAAAGTGTTGCCCGGTCATATTGTATGGTTATATTTTAAGCTCCTTATAAGCAAAACAATAGAGTAATTTTTCTCTAATATGTCGGGAAAAATTACTCTATTTGCGTTTTATTTGTTAAGAAAGTCTACAAGCTCCGAGCGCCGGTCTATATTCAGCTTCTGAAAGATGGTATAAAGCCGGTTGGAAACGGTGCGTTCCGACAGGAAAAGGGTGGCGGCGATCTCCTTGTTGCGCATACCCTCCGCCGCCAGCTTGGCTATTTCTATCTCTCTGTCGGTAAGGGGCTCCGGCAGGGAACGGAATTTTTCGTCAAGAGACATGACTGATTCGCGGCGCAGACTTTCGGCCATGTCCGGCATATAGCGGCTTCTTATGTCGGCGATCTTTGCCACGGCGTCGGTATAGGCCGGCTCGGCCAGTGTGAGGATCTTGTCCAGCACCGCGCCGGAGCGGGCAAATATCATCAGGCAGCCGTCGGGGACGGAGATGTCCAGCGCGGTCTGTACATTGCTCAGGGCTTTTCGTACATTTCCAAGGCGG
>CAZLIJ010000099.1:2064-5518 GCA_964559305.1 uncultured Oscillospiraceae bacterium
TTGCCTGAAGGCCGTTGTGCAGCTGCGCTCGTCCATTGTCAGGAAAGCCTCCAGCATACCGGCCACCTCCTGGTATTTGCCCTCGTCAATAAGGCGGGAGGCTTCGCCCAGATGTGTCATCATGGCTGATAGACCCATGCCGGAGGGCGCGATATCACCGGCGGCGTGGACCGGCTTTTTCAGCATGGCGGAGGTGATGCCCATGCCTACTCTTACGGTGCGCTTTGCCGCCGGACTGCGGGAATAGGGATAGGCACTCGGCAGCCGCTCAAGCTTGCGCAGGGCCTCGTCGGCCCGGGTACTGTCAAGACATTCATAGGCGGCGGTAGCCTGAAGAAATTTCGCTCCCACGGCCACGGAAAGCTGACCGTTTACCCGTGCTATGGACTCCGCCTCGGCGGCAAGAAGGGCGGCGGATTCCATTTCGCCCCTGGCGCACAGCATCTCGCCCCTGAACAGCCTGTCGGCGCCAAGCCCGTGGCCGCCGGTAAGCTCGGAATAGGCGGCGATGAACTGGTCCAGCTTTTCAGCCTCGCTTTTGGCTTTTCCCGCCGCTGCGTGGAAGCAGTACCACATGGAGGGACTGCCGAACATAAAGGGGGAATAGGGGTCTATCATGTGGCTGCGCCCGTCGATACGCTGGGCGGCCATGCCGACTCTTTCGGTCATTGCGTCCATGTCGGGATAGACCATGAATATGGATTCAAGCAGCCATTCGCCGTAATACCGCTCGTCGCCGGTCTCCCGGATTATGGCTTCCATCTCCGCCATAAGCGCGTCGTAGGCGGCGTAATCCCCCTCGCCGAACAAAAGGTGGGCGGCCCGGAGCATATTCAGGGGGTATTTAAGCTTAAGCTCCGCCGGACATCTGGCCAGCTCGCGGACTATCTGGATAAAGGGCTTGCCGCAGATGATCTCATCCGGGTCCATGCGGGAAAAGTCCACAGACAGCACGCCTTCGTAGTCAAGCCTTGAATAGTAGCACTCAACGGCCCGCTCAGGCGCTCCCGTCTGACAATACCACGCCGCGCTGCGGGCCAGAGCCAGCATGTCGCAGCTGTTGGATATGATGTATCTGGTGAGAATGTCGTGGATATACCAGCAATCCTCTCTCGAACTGAAACGGATAAGAGGGAACGCGGAGAAAAATTCCCGTATGTTGTCGCTGATCTCCCGTTCCTCCAGCAAAAACTGGACCTTTGCCGGGGTCAGGCGGGAAAAATAACACAGTCTTCTCAGGGCCATGCGCTGTTCCCGGGGCAGGTTGTCGTACAAAGCGCCGATAAGGGTGTCAGTGTCGGCGGTGTCGGGAACGGCGCCAAGCTGGTGTATGTACTCAAAAACCAGAGCCACGGCGGTGATCCACCCGGAGGTGGCCGCGTATATGTTCGCAAGCTCCCCTTCGCTGAGACTCAGTCCGGCCTGACCGGCCATCTCCTCCAGCTCCTCCGTCGTCAGCGTGAGATTGGCGGCGGTGACGGCTGGCGCTTCAATATCGGGGGCGTCCCTTGTCAGTATGACCAGATGCACATTTTCGCTGTTGGGCTTGGAAAATGCCGCGCAGCAGGAACGGAAGGTCTCCGGCAGGGCCTCTATCCTGTCAAAAACAAACCATACCGGCAGCTCGCTTTTTATGTTTTGCAGCACTGCGCCCGCCTGACGGGCGTTGGAAGCCGTCAGATAGCCCATGCCTTTGAGAATTTTTCCGGCGTGCGGGTCCGCCTGGGACACATAGTAGCACAGCCTGTCGCTCAGCTCATCCGGCGACAGTCCCTCGCAGGTGAGCCAGAACACCTTGGATACAGCGCTGATCCTGCGCCTGAGGTATTCATCGGTACATACGGATTTGCCGAAGCCCGACGGAGCCTGTACCGAGGCGATGCCGTTGGCAAAGCACTCGTCCATGCGTTTTATCAGTCTTTCGGACAGATACCGTCCGGTGGTATTTTGTTTCACGGCTGTTTCCCCCCTTGCTGTATAAGCCGCGGGCTTATTTTTTTATTTTTTCCAGCAGATCGTCGATAGTCTGGACACAGGATGAAAATCTGGCGGCCAGTACATCCATGTGCAGTCTCTCCAGTCCGTCAGCAAACTCAGCCGGAACGGATACGCCCCGCATATAGTCCGACCAGTGGTCGGCGCTGTCGCAGTCGAAATCCTTGACGTATTTTTTCAGCTCCTGAAGCTTTTTGCAAAATTGCTTTGCGGTAATGGGCCGCAGGGGCTTGCCTTCGTACTCCGTTTGGATATATGGCCGCAGCTTTTCGGTGTAGCTGCGGTAAAGGGTCAGCAGCTTTCCGGTGCCTGCGCGTATATCCTCAAGCCTGCCTTCGTGACCCAGCTTTTCCAGCTTTGCCGCCATATCGGCCAGCGTGTCGGCGCCGATGAGCCGGGAAGAGCTTTTCAGCGAGTGTACCTCCGCCGTGTAGCTGTGCACGTCGCCGTTGGCCGCGTGCTTTTCTATCTGGGCGGACTTTTCGGGTATGATGCTCCAAAAATCTCTCAGGCAGGTCATATAGTCGCTGAAGGTGCACATATATGCCAGCCCCTTTGCCACGTCAAGACCGGGAATATCCGGCAGATTGACAGGCCACTGGGTGGCCACGGGCGGGGCGGCGGACAAGCTGGGGCACACCTTGTCCTTTGGCAGCCAGCTGCGGAGCTTTTCGCTCAGCTCCCACATTTCCACAGGCTTTGACATATAGTCGTCCATGCCGTTTGCCAGCAGCATTTCCCGCACGCCCTTCATGGCGTTGGCGGTGAGAGCCAGTATGGGCAGCGTTTCATACTTCCCGCCCATTGCCCGGATGCGCTTTGTGGTCTCCACACCGTCCATGTCGGGCATCATGTGATCCATAAGGATAAGATCCACGTCTTCTTTTTTCAGCAGCTCCAGAGCTTCCGCACCGCCGCCGGCGGTGATGACGCGCATACCGAAGGGCCGCAGCAGACCCATGCCTACTCTCAAGTTCACGGAATTGTCGTCAACCATCATTACAGTGGCGTCCGGCGCGCCGAAATTCCAGAAGGAGCCGTCGTCCCTGCGGGCGTCGTCCAAACGGACAAATTCGCCGCCGGGACTGCTGTCCATGACCTTTTGGGGTATTTCAAAGGAGAAAGAGCTGCCTGAGCCGTATACGCTCTGGACTTTAAGCTCCCCGCCCATAATGCGCACCAGCTCCCGGCTGATTGAAAGCCCCAGACCTGAGCCTGAATCGTCGTCGGAATTATCGTTGTCGAACTTGTCGAAGATCTGTTCCAGCCTTTCGGCTCTGATGCCCACGCCCGTGTCGATGACAGAGGCGGTCATTATAATTCCGTTCTCCGCCGGTCTTTGCCCCACGGTGACAGTCACGCTGCCGGTCTCGGTGTATTTAAGGGCGTTGTTGATAAGATTTATGAACACCTCCCGCAGATGTCCCTCGTCGCCGATAAGAACTGAGGGGAGGAGGGG
>CAZLIJ010000099.1:5528-6201 GCA_964559305.1 uncultured Oscillospiraceae bacterium
CTTCAGCGCCTTGTCGTTGGCCTGGAAGGCGAACATACCCGACAGATCGTTCATCAGCGCCATGGGCTTATATTCGCCCTCGGCTATCTCAAGCCGGCCGGATTCGATGCGGGCCACGTCCAGTATGCCGTTGAGCACGCCCAAAAGACCGGTGCCGGCAGTGCGTATCTGGTGGATATAACCCCGCACCTCGTCACTCATTTCCTCCCGCAGCGCCAGCTGGGACATACCCAGAATGGCGTTGAGCGGAGTGCGCAGCTCGTGGCTCATGTTGGTCAAAAAGCGGCTCTTCATTTCGTTTGCGCGTTTTTCCGCTCTTGCTTTTTCCGCCAGCTCCTGCCGGTTGGCCAGCTCTGCCAGCTCCTCCAGCTTCCGGGCGTTGATCTCGCTTATATATACGTTGGCCTTGACGGCACCGGTCTCTCCGTCCTCAAGAAGATGGACGACGTTGCGGTACCACAGCTTCTCGCCGCTGTCGTCATTGACCCGGTAATCCACGGAGTATTCCTTTTCCCCGGCCTTCCATGCGTCCAGCATACAGCGCCTGTTCATGCCGGCAAAATAGGCGCTGAAATCCTCTCCCGCAACAATATCGGTGAAGGGAGCGGACATCAGGGCTTTGTCGTAATCGTCAAAGCTGCCGGCGTCCCCGGCGGGGCTGCTGCGCCAAAGA
>CAZLIJ010000100.1:0-6149 GCA_964559305.1 uncultured Oscillospiraceae bacterium
CTGCTTCTCTGGCTGACATCACAAGTACTTCCACTGGCTGGATGACTCTGAACTCCGATCTGTCCTCCACCGGCATTGCAACTGTGAACGCAGTTTACATCATTGCCTAAGCTAACCCCTAATATCCCAAACGAGTAATCGTTTAAGATAGCGGAACGCCCCCTCGAAAGAGGGGGCGTTTTGTTGTGCCGCGCCGGGGCGTTATTCTATTTTCTTATGCCGTACACGGTGAACTTTGCTCCCGCCTGAATGATAGGCGTGTCGCTGGATTGAACGGGTACGATTGAAAAATCAACAGTGCCGAGATTTGCTATGTCACGCAGATTTTTATAAACGGCAGAGGTTGTTGTACCGACCGTGCCGCTGGTAGCAGCTCCCGCGGCCTTTACTGCGTAGTGGCCGTGAGCAAACAGTATGTCGTTTCCGCTGCCGGTGTTGCACCAGTCTATGTGTATTATCTGGATAAGAACCGGCGGGTGCTGGGCGTCGATATTCCGTGGCATCTGTGCCGTGGCCAGCACGTTTGTGTCGCTTGGGTTGTAGCAGCAGCCCGCGCTGGCGTCCTTGTTCACGCGGGTGTAAAGATAGTCGTAGTAATAGGCGTTTGTGTTCGTGCCAAGCTGCACGCCGCAGGCGTTTATGATTATGTCCATGCCCCGGTATTCACTCAGGTCAACGCCGGTGAAGTTCAGCTCCACACTGGCGGCGTTCTGGGCTGTGGTTACCTCCATCAGCTTCACAACGGGAATTTTTATCCCGCCCACGGCGGCGTCTATCCGGGCGTTGTCGGCGTTGAAATCCGTGCGCACAACGGGGTCTGACGCCGCCCACTGGTTCAATTGCAGATTAGGCGTTTTGCTCTGGCTGCTCATTGGCCGGCACCTCCTTCGGGGTCAGATAATCGTCGGGAACCTCCCGGCTTTCCATGGCCTGAGTGCCGTCTGTGCGGCATACAAGTACGTCGATGATCATGCGTTTCTCCTTTCCTGCGGTTATATCGCGTTTCAACCTCAGTTCCCCCGGGACGGCGCTTGCACGTTTTCGTGCAACAAAAAGCGGCAGACGAACTTTCGTTCGTCTGCCTTGTATTCGGTTCGGTTTTTGGAAATTACGCGTCCAGAATATTTCCGTCGGTGGATACGGTCACCACCTGCCATGGGATGAGCTTTCCGCTCTCCCGCAGGGCGGTTTTCACCGCGTGCTCCAATCCGCCGCAGCAGGGCACCTCCATGCGCACCACGGTGACGCTTTTGACGTCGTTATTCCTGATGATCTCCGTGAGCTTTTCGGAGTAGTCCACGCCGTCCAGCTTGGGGCAGCCCACCAGCGTTACCCGGCCCTTGATGAAATCCTCGTGGAAGCCGGCGTAGGCATAGGCGGAGCAGGTGGCGGCAATGAGCAGATTGGCCCCGTCAAAGTACGGCGCGTTCACCGGCGCCAGCTTTATCTGTACCGGCCACTGGCTCAGGCGGCTGGGCTGGGCGTGGTGGTCGTGTCCGCCGCAGGCGCACTCGCTGTGCTCGATGGTCTTTGACTGGGTGCCGGGGCAGCCGCAGGCCAGCGGCGCGCTCTTTTTCTGCTTGTTCTCCTGCACCGCGGCCTCGTCATAGGCGGCGGCCTCCCGCTCCACAAAGCTGATGGCGCCGGTGGGGCAGGTGGGCAGACAGTTGCCCAGCCCGTCGCAGTAATCATCCCTCAAAAGCTTCGCCTTGCCGTTTACCATGGCGATGGCCCCCTCGTGGCAGGCCTCGGCGCACGCCCCGCAGCCGCTGCATTTTTCTTCGTCGATGTGTATTATCTTTCTTATCATTATAATAACCTCCCTTGTTTTTCGTCTTTCTGAGGGCAGTATACCGCGATTTTTCCCGCGAGTATGTTGTTATTACAACAAACGCCCGGGCGGGTGAAAAGTATTTATATAAGCCCGGGACTTTTTCGACAAATTTTCCCCCAGGGCAATTGTCAAGTTATAATTATTATCAATTGACAATGACGCGCCGGGGTAATAGACTGATTGTAAAGACGAATAGCAAGGAAGCATTACAATGACGAAAACAAAAAAACTGGTGCTCTCGGGGCTGTTCACCGCCCTTATCACGGCGGGAGCGTTCATTAAGATACCGGTGCCCGTAGTGCCCTTCACGCTGCAATTTCTGTTCACCACCATGGCCGGGCTGCTGCTGGGGCCCGCCCTGGGCGGGGCCAGCGTGGCGGGCTATGTGCTGCTGGGGCTGCTGGGACTGCCCATTTTTGCCGGCGGCGGGGGCTTTGGATATGTGCTCCAGCCCACCTTCGGCTATCTGGTGGGCTTTGTCGCCGGCGCATACGTTACCGGCGCCATCGCCAGAAAAGGCGCTCAGGGGAGTTACAGGCGCCTGCTGTGGGCCTCGTTTGCCGGGCTTGGGATAGTGTACGCCTTCGGAATGAGCTATTACTGGCTGATATTCACATATTATCTGGGCACGGGCATTGGCTTCTGGACGCTGTTTCTATATTGCTTTTTGCTTGCCGTCCCCGGCGACGCGGCGCTGTGCTTTGCGTCGGCGGCACTGGGCAAGCGGCTTATTCCAGTTATAAAGAAAGGTGAGGCTGTATGAATAAGGTAAGGGAACTTGAAAAGAGGATACTGGCGAATGAGATCCCGGACAGGGAGGACTTTATCGCCCTTTGGGATGCGCCCATAGAGGAGCTGTGCGCTGCGGCGGACAGCCTGAGAGCGCATTTTTGCGGCAGGGGCTTTGATCTTTGCACCATTGTAAACGGCAAATGCGGCCGCTGCAGCGAGGACTGCAAATACTGCGCCCAGTCCGCCCGCTATCCCACCCGGACGCAGGAGTATCCGCTGCTGCCCCGGGAGGAGCTGGTGAAGCACGCCGTGGAAAACGCCCGTCAGGGAGTGCTGCGCTACTCCATCGTCACCTCCGGCAGAAGGCTGGGCGACGACGAGGTGGAGCGGGTCTGCGGCGATATACGGGCGATAAAGGCCGCGGCGGATATTGAGGTGTGCGTGTCCTTCGGTCTTTTGGACGAGAGGGCTTTTTCAAAGCTCAGGGACGCGGGCGTCACACGGGCCCACTGCAATCTGGAGACCTCACGGCGGTATTTCCCGTCGGTGTGCTCCACCCACAGCTACGACGAGAAGATAGAAACGCTGCTGGCGGCCCGCCGGGCGGGGCTGTCCATATGCAGCGGCGGCATAATGGGCCTGGGCGAGAGCAAAGAGGACAGGGTGGACATGGCGCTCACCTTAAGGGAGCTTGGGGTGAAGTCCGTGCCGGTGAATTTTTTAAACCCCATACCGGGCACGCCGTTTGAGCACAATACCCCCCTTACCGACGACGAGAAGCGGCGCACCGCGGCCATATTCAGATTTATTCTGCCCCGGGCCTCCATCCGGCTTGCCGGCGGGCGGGGCCTTATCGCCGACAAGGGCGAGGGCTGTTTTCGCGCCGGGGCCAACGCGGCCATATCCGGCGATATGCTCACCACCGCGGGCATCACCGTGGAAACCGATATGCGGCTTTTGAAGAAGCTTGGTTACGAGGTGAGACTTTGGAATGAGTAAGACGCTTTTTATAACCGGCACCGGCACTGACGTCGGCAAGACCTATGTTTCGGGGCTTATACTGAAGGAACTGCGGGGCGCGGGGGAAAACGCCGGGTATTTCAAGGCCGCCATGAGCGGCAATTCCCGCCGGCAGGACGGAAGCCTTATCCCCGGGGACGCGGCGGCGGTAAAAGCCATGTCAGGCATAGATCAGAGCCTTGAAGCTATGTGCCCATATGTATATGAAGCGGCGGTGTCGCCCCATCTGGCCTCCCGGCTGGAGGGAAACCCCGTCCGGGCGGGCACGGTGAAAGCCGCCTATGACGCGGCGGCGGGGGAGTATGACTATATTCTTGCCGAGGGCAGCGGGGGCATTTTGTGCCCTCTGAGCTTCGACGGGGAAAAGCTGTGGCTGGAGGACGTGATAAGGTCGCTGGGCTGCCCCTGCCTTATAGTGGCGGACGCGGGGCTCGGCACCATCAACACGACGGCGCTGACGGCGTTTTATATGAAGTCTGCCGGTATCCCGGTGAAGGGCATGATCTTCAACCGCTTTCATCCCGGGGACGTGATGGAGGAGGACAATATTAAAATGTGCGAATATCTGACGGGCCTTAAGACCATCGCCCGGGTGAAGGACGGGGACGACAGGCTCGGCGTGGATTCCGGCGCCCTGACGGCGCTTTTTGAATGAGGTAACGATATGATATGGTATCCCTATCAGCAGATGAAAACCATGGCCCCGCCCATAAAAATTAAGAGCGCCCGGGGCGTATATCTGGAAACGGAGGAGGGCGAGACACTTATAGACGGCGTGTCCTCCTGGTGGAGCGTTATCCACGGCTACCACCACCCGGTGCTGGACGAAGCCCTGCGCACCCAGCTGAACAGCTTTGCCCATGTGATGCTGGGAGGGCTGACCCACGAGCCGGTGGAAAGGCTCAGCGCAAAGCTGCAGGAGTGGCTGCCCGGGGATCTCAACTATTGCTTTTTTTCCGACTCCGGCAGCGTGGCGGTGGAGGTGGCGCTGAAAATGGCGCTGCAATACTTCATGAACCGGGGGGAGACCCGGCGCACCATGGTGCTGGCGCTGGAGCACGCCTATCACGGCGACACCTTCAAGACCATGGAGGTGGGCGACGACGAGGACTATCACTTCGTCCTCAACGCCTATGGCAAAAGCCCATATACCGTGCATATCCCCACCCGGACAGACGCGCTGGAAAAGGTCTTTGAACAGTACGGCGACAGGCTCAACTGCATGATAGCGGAGCCGCTTTTGCAGGGCGCGGGCGGCATGAGGATGTATGACGTCTCCTTTCTGCGCCGGGCCCGGGAGCTTTGCGATCAATACGGCGTGCTTTTAATATTCGACGAGGTGGCCACCGGCTTTGGCAGAACGGGCAACCGCTTTGTCGCGGATCTGGTGGCGCCGGACATTCTTGTGCTGGGCAAGGCGCTGACAGGGGGATACATCGGCCACGCGGTCACGGTGGCCAATGAAAAGGTCTACCGGGGCTTTTACAGTGACGATCCCCGCTGGGCCCTGATGCACGGGCCCACCTTCATGGGCAACGCCCTGGCCTGCAGCGTGGCCCTTAAATCCATAGAGCTGTTTGAAAACGAAAATTATATGGGAAAAATAAAAAATATCGAGAGCATAACCAGAAGGGAGCTGGCAGGGCTTTCCGACCCCCGCATAAGGGAAGTGCGGATAATGGGCGGGTGCGCCTGCATTGAGGTCCGCGACCCGGAAACGCTGGAGGGCTTCAAAGAATTCGCCCTTGACCGGGGCGTGTTTCTGCGCCCGTTTTTGAACTATATGTACACTATGGTACCATATGTGGTGGCGGAGCCGGAGCTTGTCCGTGTATTTGGCGTTATGAGGGAATGGTTTGAGCACGGCGGCTGAAACACCGCGCAAATGTGAAAAGAATAACCGGGTAACATCACCAAATAATAATAATTTGCAGTTTTGCTCCCGCAAAAATTAAAAAGGGTATATTATTGGGGCAAATTTGCCTGAAATTATTAGATTTGTGCAATTATACGGATGGAATACTGCAAAACTTTACCCAATGTATGCCGGTCGTGAATTGACAAAAGCGGATGCAGTTGCTAAAATAATGCTTTACAGACGGTTGGACCGTATGATTGAGCGGCTGACCGGACAATAGCCGATGTACCTTTTCCCTCGCGGCGTCAGCAGCGCCCTTAAACATCGGATAAAGGGGTATCAACTTATCATGACAAAATATGTTGTCAAACGCGTGCTTCTGGCCATACTGACTATATTCGTTGTGGCTACCATTACTTTCTTCCTTATGCACGGTGTGCCCGGCGGGCCCTTCGTGTCGGAAAAATCTATCAGCGCCGAGGCTCAGGCTGCGCTGAACGCTAAATTCGGAATGGACAAGCCCATTGGCGTCCAGTACAAAAACTACATGGCCGGCGTCCTCCAGGGCGATTTCAGCTTCAGCCTTAAACAGCGCGGCTGGACCGTGTCCGATATTATCGCCACCAAGTTCCCCGTGTCCGCCAAGATCGGCGGCATGGCCGTGCTTCTGGCGCTGGTTATCGGCGTGCCTCTGGGCTGCATAGC
>CAZLIJ010000101.1:0-263 GCA_964559305.1 uncultured Oscillospiraceae bacterium
AAAAGACTGGCCTCCAGCGATTTTTCCACGGCGAATTACAGGCGCTTTTTAAGCCTGCTTCTTGCTAATGACCGGGGCGCGCTGCTGTATCACTGCATCATGGGCAAGGACAGAGTGGGCGTGGGCACGGCAATTTTTCTGACCGCGCTGGGCGTGGGCAGGGATGATATTGTCCAGGACTATATGTTCACCAAAGCAAGGCTTGGCGGCAATACCGCGGATATGCTGGAGCGCTGCGAAAAATTTACCGGCGACAGGGCAGT
>CAZLIJ010000101.1:273-2116 GCA_964559305.1 uncultured Oscillospiraceae bacterium
CATGGGCGCTGTGTTTGCGGTGATGGACGATATGGGCGGGAGCGAAAGCTATCTTGCCGGTGCCATGGGCCTTACGCCGGAAAAGCTTGAAAAACTGAAAGCCATGTATCTTGAATAGGATAGTTTTTTATAACCGATACCGCCGGCCTGATGTTTTTGGCCGGCGGTATTATCAATATGGTTATGCAATTAAATATAGCTTCTTATCAGTCCTCAAGCCGCTGATTGTATTCCTCAGACGGCAGCCAGCAGGATAGATGGGTGAGTATGGAATCCATGCCCTTGGCAGAGTACTGCTTTTCCGGAGCGCTGAGCTTGTCGGTGGGATATTTGTCCTTGGCCAGCGTAACTCTTACGCAGGTGCTTTCACCGGGGCGGCTTTCTATAACCAGCACGCCGCCGTGCTTTTCCGCAATGCCCCGGGCAATGGTCAGCCCGTAGCCGGAGCCCTCAGCCGCGTCGGCAAGAAAGGCGGGCTGACGGTATTTTGAAAATATCCTGCCCATTTCTTCCGGCTCAATGCCGCTGCCGGTGTCGGTAACGGTGATAAGGGCGTAAGCGGCGGAGGAGCTCAGTGAAAGGCGGATGCTGCCGCCGGGCTTGGTGTGGCGCAGACTGTTTGAGAGAAGATTCAGTATCATCAGCTCCACCAGCTCCTCGTCGGCGGCGATGATTATGGTTTCGTTGCAGTCGAAGTCCAGCTTTATGTCCCGCTGGGCGGCAAAATGCGCCGATGCGGAGATAATATCGCCGCAAAGCTCCCTGAGATTGACAGCAGACAGGGAGAAGGGGAGAGTGTCGCTGATAAGACCGTCCACAATGGACATATTTATTATCTGCCGCTTCAGCTGGTAATAATTGTGGGAGAGTGCGGAAAAATACATATCGGTCCTGGCGTCCTGACCGGGTACGTTCTGAGCCGCCAGTCTGTCGGCCGCGATCTTGATGTTTGCAAGATTGCTGCGCATGGAGGATAACACCACGGTGTGGGGCAGGGCTTTTTCGCTTTCATGCAGAGCAAAAATATATACCCGCACCCCTTCGATGGAGGTGGTGCGCAGAACGTATTTCCTGCCCTGTATCTCGGCACAGGTAACAAAAGACGCGGCCTGAGTACCGATAACGTGCTGAGGAAACAGCTCCGATACATTCCTGCCGACAAAGTTAACGCCCAGAGCCTTCAGCGCGGCGCTGTTCATATATATGATCCTGCCGTTCTCCGCCGCTGCGACGGGGTCGTACATGAGATCGAATGCCTGTGTCAGATATTTGGTGCCGTCCATCATAAGCTCCTTGATGATAATTACTGCATTTATTGATTTAGTATAGCAAATCCCGACAAAATACACAATAGAGCGCCGGAAAAACTTTGAATTCATCGTTGTTTTTCGGTAATTTCGTTCTGGCCGGGCGTATTGATTTTTGCATATATTATATGTTACAATCAACACAGAGTTAAAGAAAGATTTTTCCAGCACTGACGGGGCATATAAAAGCGTAAGTTCAAAATTCATTATACGGAGGATCATCAAATGAGCATCAAAGTTGGCATCAATGGCTTTGGCCGCATAGGCCGTCTGGTTTTCAGAGCCGGCATAGTGGCGGACGATATTGAGATCGTCGGCATAAACGCTCCCGACAAGACTCCCGAGCAGCTGGCCTACACCGTGAAATACGATTCCGTCCATGGCCGCTTCAACGGTACTGTGGAGTCTGACGCGGATTCAATAACCGTCAACGGCAAGCGCGTCCCCATCCTCAACTCCCGCGATCCGTCGGTTCTGCCCTGGGGCAAGCTGGGCGCGGAGTATGTTCTGGAGTGCACCGGCGCGTTCCTCACCAC
>CAZLIJ010000101.1:2126-6067 GCA_964559305.1 uncultured Oscillospiraceae bacterium
CCGAGGCCGCTCAGGCCCATCTGGACGCGGGCGCTCAGGTCGTTGTGCTTTCCGGCCCCTCCAAGGATGACACACCTATGTTCGTGTGCGGCGTCAACCTTGATAAATACACCCCCGACATTAAGGTCGTTTCCAACGCCTCCTGCACTACCAACTGCCTGGCTCCTCTGGCAAAGGTCATCAACGACAACTTCGGCATTGTGGAAGGCCTTATGACCACTGTCCACGCCGATACCGCCACCCAGTCCACCGTGGATAACTTCTCCAAGAAGAACTGGCGTCTGGGCCGCACCATTCTGGGCAACATCATCCCCACCAGCACCGGCGCTGCCAAGGCCGTGGGCAAGGTCATTCCCGAGCTCAAGGGCAAGCTCACCGGCACCTCCATGCGCATCCCCTCCGCCGACGTGTCCATTGTGGACCTTACCTGCCGGATAGACAAGGCCGCCTCCTATGAGGATATCTGCGCCGCCATGAAGGCTGCTTCCGAAGGACCCATGAAGGGCGTAGTGGAATATGTGGACGACGAGGTCGTCTCCTCCGACTTTATCGGCGACGCCAACACCTCCATTTTCGACGTCAGAGCCGGCCTTTCCCTTAACGAGCACTTCGTTAAGCTCATGGCCTGGTACGACAACGAGTGGGGCTTCTCTAACAAGATGCTGGATCTGACCCGCCACATAGACAGCGTGCGGCACGGCTGATATCTCAACGAAAATTGACAGAAAGAGGGATGGTTTCACCATCCCTCTTTTTCTTATTGATTTGTTCATATTTTTAGTGTATAGTATCTCGCGTTGGACAAACTTTGGAATTATCCGCATATAATTCTTTATATATCCATCCACTCTAACTGCTATGGGGGGCGTACCCTTGGAACAGCCAAAAGAACAAAACTATCTCCACGGCGCGGCTATACTGACTGTGGCCGTCATCGTGACAAAGCTTTTGGGCGCCATATACAAGATAACACTGGGCAATATATTCGGCGACGCCGGGTATGCCTATTTTTATTCTGCCTATTCCGTCTATTATGTGTTCCTGATTATGGCAACGGCGGGTCTGCCGGTGGCCATGTCGCGCATGGTGGCCGAGGCCAACGAGCAGGGCAGAATAATGCAGTCCAGAAGGATTTTTTCCGTTTCCTGGTGGACCTTCCTTGTGCTGGGCGTTATCTCCGCGCTTATCATGTTCCTTTTCCCCCAGCAGCTGGCGGGGCTTCTCAACCGTCCTGAGGCGGCAAAAAGCATTTATGCCATAGCGCCGGGCATACTTTTCGTGTGCATGGTCAGCACCTACCGGGGCTACTGCCAGGGCTGCCGCAACATGACGCCCACCACCATCGGCCAGATAATCGAGGTGCTGGTGAAGGTGGTCGTGGGTTTGCCGCTGGCCATCGTTCTTATAAAACAGGGCAGCGACATGGAGAGCGCCTGCGGAGGCGCCGCCTTCGGCGTTACGGTTGGCGGACTGGCTGTGCTGATATATATGTTCGCCTACAAAAAGCGCCGCTACAAGGACACTACCATTGCCAATCCCGACGTTCCCGACAGCAGAGGCAAAATCCTCGGCACACTTTTGAGGATAGGCATTCCCATCACCATCGGCGCCACCGGCATGAGCCTTATAAGCCTTATAGACACCAAGTTTATCAATCTCCGGCTGCAAAGCGCCGCGGGCTTCACCCAGGCAGAATCCTCCGTGCTGTTCGGCGTCTACTGCAAGGCTCAGACCCTTTTCAATCTGCCGCCCGCCTTTGTAAACCCGCTGGTCATTTCCATTGTGCCCTCCATCGCGGCCTGCATCGTTGACAAAAAATATAAGGAATCCGGCCTTATTGCGGAGGATTCCATGCGCATAGCCATGGACGTGTGTCTGCCCATGGGCGTGGGACTGGCTGTGCTGGCCTACCCCATAATGAACGTGATATATGCCAACAGCCATGAATCAGGGCCGGTGCTTCTGGCTATGATGGGTATAGCGTCCTTTTTCGTGTGCATGTCCCTTGTGCAAAACGCCATTCTGCAGGCCCACGGCAACGAGAGCCTGACCATATATTCCATCCTCACCGGCGGCGTGATAAAAGTCATTGCCGACTGGTTTTTGGTGGGCGACCCCAACATCAATATCTACGGCGCGCCCATAGGCACGATTTTGTGCTACATCGTGATGTGCGGGATGAACCATGTGTTTATCATGAAAAAATACGAGTATGCCCCCCAGCTTTCCAAGGTCATACCCCGCCCGCTTATCAGCAGCCTTATAATGGGCGCTGTAACCTTCGGCATATATAAGCTGATGGCCCTTGTCGTCGGCACAGGCAGCCTTATTCGCACAGCCGTGTGCCTTGTTGCGGCCATAGCCGCGGGCGTTGTGGTATATGTTATCGCCGCGGTGCAGACCAGAGCCATTACCTATGAGGATATGACCCTTATACCCAAGGGCGCAAAGCTGGCCGCGATAATGCATATCCGGCCCGCCCCCAGACACCTGAAGTGACAAAAGCGAAGGACGTGAGACATGATAGAATTCAACACCGAAGGCTACCACGACATCAACGATTATATTAAGCTCATAGCCATACTCCGCGCGCCGGGCGGCTGCCCGTGGGACATGGCCCAGACCCATGAAAGCATCCGCCAGAACTGCCTGGAGGAGGCCTATGAGGTCTGCGAGGCCATAGACGAGGGCGACCCCGCACATCTCAGGGAGGAGCTGGGCGATCTTCTGATGCAGGTGATATTCCACGCGGGAATAGAGGAGGACGCGGGCCGCTTCAATTTTAACGACGTGTGCGACGGGGCCTGCCGCAAGCTCATTGACCGCCATCCCCATGTTTTTGGCGACAGGGAAGCCAATAAGGGGGCGGAGGCCGCCGAGGTCTGGGAAAAGGCCAAGCGCAAAGAGCACAGCCAGCGCAGCACTGCCGACGCCATAGACGGCGTTGCCCGCACTCTGCCGGGACTGTGGCGCTGCAAAAAGATGATAAAAAAAGCCTCCGACGCCGGATATACCGCTGCCGGCAGCGTGGAGGAGGCGGCAAAAAGCTTTTCCGACGCCGCGAAAGCGGGCGGGGAGCTGGACAAGCCCTTTACGGAGCTTGTCTTTGCCGCGCTGACACTGGCCGGCGAGAGAATGGACGCCGAGCGTGCGCTTCAAAAAGCCTGCGACGAATTCGCGGCGGGCTTCAGAAAATATGAAGAATCCGAAGATAAACTAATTGATACGCAGGAGGAACAAAAACATGAATAAGGCAGAACTTATTTCAGCCGTGTCACAGAAGACCGGCCTCTCCAAAAAAGACAGCGAAAAGGCAGTGTGCGCGGTTTTTGACTCCATCACGGAGCAGCTGAGAGACGGCGGCAGAGTGCAGGTGGTGGGCTTCGGCGCGTTTGAGGTTCGCCAGCGGGCGTCCCATATAGGCCGCAATCCCCGCACAAAGGAAGAAGTTACCATTCCTTCCACCAGAGTTCCGGCGTTCAGAGCCGGCAAGGCTCTCAAGGACGAGATAGCGAAATAAGAAAAACTACGCCGCCCTGCCGGGCGGCGTTTTGAAAAAGGAATTAAAATGAGACTTGACAAGTATCTTAAGGTGTCCCGGCTTATAAAGCGGCGGGCGGTGGCCAACGACGCCTGCGACGGCGCCCGGGTCAGCGTAAACGGCGCCCCGGCCAAGGCCAGCTATCAGGTGAAGCTGGGAGATAAGCTGGAGATAAGCTTCGGCCAGCGCACACTGAAGGTGGAGGTCACGGCAATCAACGAGACCGCCGGAAAGGCCGACGCTCCCGCCATGTACAGGGAAATACAGTGAAAAAAAGCGGCCGGAAAACCGGCCGCTTAAAAATTATATGATGAACTTCTTGATTTCCGGGTCGGCCTTTTCCGGGTCGGCGGAGGCGGTGACGACAAACTCTATCTTCTCATCATCAGAGAACTTGTCC
>CAZLIJ010000102.1:0-3355 GCA_964559305.1 uncultured Oscillospiraceae bacterium
CACCTGAAGCCGTATATAAGAAAAGACCGCTGCGAAAGCAGCGGTCTTTTCTTATATCACAGGAAGAATTTCCGTTCCAGATAATCCCGCCAGTGGGGAATAAGTCCGGCAAGGATCAAAAACGCGCCGAAAACGCCGAAGGCGGACACGGAGTACAGCGACCAGGTGAACATTTCGGTGCCGAAGGTGATGTGCTGGAAAAGCTCCAGCAGCATGGAGGCGCCGCCTATGGCGATGAGAAGGCCGCCGGTTATGATAAGCTTGCCCTTTTTTACATAGCGGTACAGGGCAATGGTGCCGGTGGTGAGCACACACACCAGCATGACGGCGGGAAAAGCAAAGGACAAAAACCAGTGCCCGCCGGCGATTTCGTTGATATAAAGAAGATAGCCGCAGGCCGCGGCAAAACCCACAGGCACGAATATGAGCGGGTGGGGGTGCCTGAACCACATGGGCAGAAAGGCCATGACATATACCGCGGCTATACCCAGCATTACATAGCCCGACCAGGCCACGCTGCCGAAGGTCTTGAGACAGGCGATAAGACAGCTAAGGCATATGGCGCACAGCACCACGGTTATAAAGGCCAGAGCGGGTATGCGCTCGTTGAACAGCTGCTCCGGGTAGTTGCAGGGGTAAAGCTCTCTTTCAGGGCCCGAGGCGGGATTCCACACCGGAGTGCCGCACAAGGGGCAGCTCTCCGCGCCGTCGGTCAGCTTGACGCCGCATTTTACACAATACATATAATCATCATTCTTTCCGTTGATTGCTTTCTATTGACACCGGGATGCCCAGCTCCACCAGCCGGGAGAAAAAGCGCCGTTCCAGCTCCGGCTCGCGGATATTTCTTATCATATTTATGCACGTCACATCCCCGCAGCTGGCTATGGCACAGTTGTTGGGATAGGTGTACTGCACGCCGATGATGAATTCTATCCGCCGCACATATTTTTTCATGGCCTCCGGCAGCTCCACCCGGCCCAGATTTGATACGTTAAGACAGCCCTTGCTCTCGCCCACGGAGGCGTACACCACCCGCAGGGCGACATTTTTCAAAAAGAGCGGCGCCCCCCGCATGACGGCCTTGTTGGAGGGCAGCACGTTGGCCGCGATGCGCCCGGCCATGCGCTTGGGCGTTATTTCCACCGCCATCTGGTTTGCTATCTCCCGGCACAGCTCGTCCAGAGTGTATTCCCCCAGCTTGGGGTCAACGCCGGGATTTATCACAAGGGCAAAATTGCGCAGCGTATCCCCGCCGAAAATTTTCCTGAGATTGACGGGCATGGTGATCTTCACCGGCTTTTGCCGGGCGGGCGGTACCTTGACGGCCTGCAGCTCAATGATGACCTGGGTCATCACGGCGCAGATAAAGGCCGTCACCGTCACACCGTAGCTGTGAGCGGCTTCCACAAGGGCGTTAGTGCTGACTATGCCCGTTGTAAGATGCAAAAATGCCGCCGGCTCCTGGGTGCCTCTTAGCCGGTAGGCCGTATCCTCCGCCCGGCTGACGGCGCAGCTTCCCGCGCTGCGCTGAAAGCTGTCCTCCAGCTCGGACTCCGTGGGCGGCATGGCGGGATCAAGCACGCCGTTTTCCGCGGGGATGCACGCGGCGTATTTCATGTTGAGATACTCGGCCACCAGAGTTTTCAGGTATACAAGACCGCCGGAGCCGTCAGACAGGGAGTGGAAAAACTCCACGGCGATGCGCCGCTTGAAGTACAGCACACGGAAGCAGCAGGTGTGCAGCTCCCTGGCGCCCATATGCGTCAGCGGATAGGCATAGTCCTGCCGCACCCGGGGGGCGGCGGACACCTCCTCAAGAAAATACCAGAAAAGTCCCGCGCCCAGCCGCACATAGATAGAGGGAAATCTGGGCTTAAGGGCGTCTACGGCCTTTTGCAGTACCTGAGGGTCTATCTCCTCCGTCAGCGTGGCGGAAAGGCGGAACACGTTGACCCAGGTGGACCGGCGTACGGCGGGGAAAATCAGCGCCGCGTTGTCCAGCCGCATCCACAGCCTGCTCATGCGGTGACTCTCCTGACAAATTCCACTATGTCGTCCATGTCCTGCCGGCGCTCCTTCAGGCCGTAAAGCACATAGGCGTGCCACATCTCCGGCGCCACGGTGAGCCGGCTTTTGCAGCCCGCTGCCAGCAGGTTTTTGTGCATCACCGCCGCGTCGTCCAGCAGTATTTCGTCCCCGCCGACAAAAATAAGGCTTTCCGGCAGCCCGGACAGATCGCCGAACAGCGGCGAGACCAGAGGATTGGCCAGCTCAGAGGAGTAGCAGGAGGCAAACATTTGCAGGCGGCTGCGGGTGAGCGAGGGGTCGATATCCTCGTTCTTTTCAAAGGAAGCGCCGGAGCAGCTCAGATCTGTCCAGGGCGACATGGCGATAAGCCCGCCCGGCATGGGCAGCCCTTCAAGCTTTGCCTGCATACACATACTGTATATTAGGCCGCCGCCGGCGGATTCTCCCGTCAGTACGATCTTATCCGGGCTGAAGGTCTTGAGCAGATAGCGGTAGCAGGCCATGGCGTCCACCAGCGCGGCGGGGAAGGGATATTCCGGCGCCAGACGGTAGGCGGGGCAGAACACCCGCACCATGGCCTCCGAGGCCAGCATGGTGCCGAAGCCCTTGGCGTAGCCGATATCGCCGCAGCAGTAGCCGCCGCCGTGGACGTACATAACCGCCCCGTCCCGCTCCGGCATGGCCGGCGACAGCATGGCCGCTTTGAAGCCGTCGAAGGAGGCCTCCTGAGACAGGATCTCGCAGTGAGCGGTCTTCTGCATTATGGCGCCCACAAAATCCTGAGCCATGCGCTCCACGGATATGGGCTCGCCCGCCGCCGCTCTTATCAGCTTTCTCAGCTGAGCGCGGACAAAGGGGACGTATTTATCAGATATTTCAGGCATATCGGGCTCCTAACTTTTATTATCGTAATTATTTATTTTATACATATTTTGCTCCGTTGTCAAACGGGCCCCGGCCTGAAATCCCCATATTATTTCCCCCTATCTAAATTGCCTTATTTTTGCCGTGAAAAAAAGCAAAATTTTAGTACTTTGTTGTGTTGAAGCGCAGGCCGGGAAGTGCTAATATACCAACAACTCAGCAAATTTTATCATTATCCGAAAAGGAGGAAATGTCACAATGCAGTTCAAACTGTCGGAAAAGATCATGAAACCGGACTTTCAGGGAGAGTTTACATCGTCCATACTTAAAGCGGGAGCGTCAAAGGACATTATCTCCTTTGCCGGAGGACTGCCAAACCCCGCCTCCTTCCCAGTGAAGGAAATGGAAGCGGCGGTGCAGAAGGTGCTGGAGAAAAACGGCGCCGCGGCGCTGCAGTACA
>CAZLIJ010000102.1:3365-6051 GCA_964559305.1 uncultured Oscillospiraceae bacterium
TAGCCAAACGCTACGAAAAAATGGGCGTGGATGACGTGAAGCCGGAGGATATAATCATCACCAACGGCTCCCAGCAGGCGCTGGATATGTTTTCCGCCGTGATGCTGGACCCCGGCGACGAGATCGTGGTGGAGGACCCCACTTATCTGGCCGCGCTCCAGTCCTTCCACCTGTATGGGCCCCGGGTTTTGCCTGTGGAGCTGAGAACGGACGGCATAAACTGCGCCGCGCTGGCAGAAACGCTGGCCGCCCATCAGCCCAAATTCATGTATGTCATCCCCAGCTTCCAGAATCCCACCGGGCTTACGTATTCCCCGGAGGTCAGGGAAAAGGCTTCGGAGATAATCAAAAAGACCAACATGCTTCTCATAGAGGATAACCCGTACAGCGAGCTGCGCTTCCGGGGCGACGGCGGCTATTCCTTCGGCCGGTATCTGGGGGAGCAGTGCTGTATGCTGGGCACCTTCTCCAAGGTGGTATCCCCGGGTATGCGCATAGGCTGGATATGCTGCCGCAACCTGCCCCTGCGGGAAAAGCTGCTGGCCTACAAGATGACCATGGATTTGCACACCAACATCTTCTGCCAGATGGTACTGGCCCAGTATTTGCAGGATAACGATCTGGACGAGCATATCGACGTCACCAAAAGGCTCTACGGACAGAAAGCGGAATACATGCTGGAGTGCATGAAAAAATATATGCCGGAGGGTGTGGAATTTACAAGCCCCGAGGGCGGTATGTTCATGTGGGCCACCATGCCCCAGGGTCTGAAAGCCGTGGACGTTTACTACGCCGCCATCAAAAAGGGCGTGGCCGTGTGCCCCGGCGACCCCTTCTATGAAACTCAAAGGGGCGTGCGCACCATGCGCATCAACTATTCAAACAGCTCCGACCAGGCCATTGAAAAGGGTATCAGAATTCTGGGCGAAACCATAAAAGAGCTGATGGCCTGAGAACAATAACCGACCCCGGCAAAGCGACAGCTTTGCCGGGGTGTTTTTGTGGTAATAGTATAAACACGCCGAAAGACCTTGTCAAAAACATGACGCAGTGGTAAAGTGATTCCAGCATTTTGAAAATTAACGGGGGGTTACACAGATAATGGAGATCAAATACTTAAAGTACGCAAAGCTTATGGAGAAGATGAACCGGCGCACCAACGTGCCGCAGCCGCCGGTGCCGCAGTTTGAAAAATACTGCAGAATGTTTATAAACGACGAGGAATACGACGTGCTTATGGGTATGAAGCCCGCGCACAACAGCGAGGAAGAGCTGCGGGCATTCTATCACGGCTCGGACTGGGACGGGATGCTGTACGGCCTTTGCCGCAAGGGACTTTTGGAAAAGCATTATCCCAAGGATCAGCCCCCGTATTACGATCTGGCGCCCATGCTGCCGGGCTGGTTTGAATTTCCCCTTTCCAACGGCGAGGACAACGCCCAGGTTCAGAAAGCCACCGAGCTTTTCACCAGCGCCATCGGCATGGTGACGGCCATGAACATAGAGCCCATACGCACGGGCTACGCCGCCATGAATAATCTCAACAAGCTCAAGGGCGACCCGGGACACATCGACGTGGCCCTGCCCCTTGCCGGCCCTGCCGCCACCACAAAGGTGGTCACTGTAAACAGGGAGCTTTCCAGCGACACCTCCTCCATATATCCCAGCTATCAGCTCAAGACCTTTTTGGAGAGTCTTGAGGACGACGAGCCTATAAGCCTGATGCACTGCTTCTGCCGGAATGTCCGGGCTCATGAGGGTATGCCCGAAAAGGTCACGGAGCCTCAGGAGGTCTGCATCTGCGTGGGCGACATCGCCCATCAGATCATCGAATACGGCGTGGGCCGGGCCATAAAAAAGGACGAGGCCATTAAAATACTGATGGACTGCGAGAAAAAGGGCTGCGTACATCAGGTGTTCCACTACGGCTGCGACATGGGCAACGCCACCACAGCTATCTGCAACTGCGACACCCACTGCTGCGAGATGCTGGGCTCATACACAAGAGGCGGAATGCAGCCGCTGTACCTGCGCTCCCACGCAAAGCCTGTTATCGTCCATCCGGAAAACTGCACCGGCTGCAATATCTGCAACCGCTTCTGCCCCACCGTTGCCACTGGCTTCAACGCCCAGACGGGCAAGGTGTTCGTTGAGTATCAGCGCTGCATCGGCTGCGGCGTGTGCGTGACCAAGTGCCCCCAGGACGTGCGCAAAATGGTGGACGAGGAGCGCAGGCTCTTCTGCAAGCCCCTGCCCAAAAACCTTGTGCGGGAGCCCAACCTGATGCGCCAGCCCAAGAAAAAGTAATATGCACGAAGCGGCCATAGCAAAGGAGATATACGACATCGCCGGCCGGGTCATGGAAGAAAACGGCCTTTCAAAGCTGACGAGGATAGTCATGGACATAGGCGAGTACACCGCCGTTGTGCCCGAGCAGCTTGACATGGTGTTCGCCATTGCCGTGCACAACACCCCCATGGACGGCTGCGCCCTGGAAACGCATTTTCTCATGGGCCAGGCGGGGATGTATGTGCGCACCATAGAGGGAAAATAGAAAATGAAATAATAAAGCGTCATTCTGAGCGAAGCTCAGAATGACGCTTGTTTTTTTGAACAGATTTTTGTAAATGTGGGTTCCTGTGCTTTTCAGAAGTAAGGCTTAAACATATTCGGTTTCCACGGTGAG